>NZ_JAWOUH010000026.1:0-7221 GCF_033339295.1 Vibrio sp. 704
GTCTACGTTTCGCGATCCGTGAAGGTGGCCGTACAGTAGGTGCTGGTGTTGTTGCTAAGATCTTCGACTAATTCATAACGAATTAAACGAAATCTTGCACTGTTCTTCTTTTTGAAGAAAGCGCATCGAAAAGGGAAGCTTAGGCTTCCCTTTTTCATTTCTAGATTACATTTAGTTATAAGTGTTGAAATAAAAGACGTCACTTTTTCGATTTAAAAACAGAGTTTTACCGGCTTTATTTCTTAACGCTTTTACTCACCCCTCTTAACCCTTTGATCTTTTCCTGCAGCGGTAAAATCTTTATAACCAAATATTCTGAGCGGACACCATAATGCGACTGGTAACAAGAACTATTCTTGTTTATATTGTTTGTCACAGATTAGTTTTATAGGTTTTTTGAGTATGTACGTTTGTCTTTGCCATGGTGTCTCCGACAAAAAAATTAGGAAGTTGGCGATAGATGAAGGCGTAACAGATATTAAAGGAATCAAAAAGTGCACGGCATTGGGCAGCCAATGTGGTAAGTGCATCAGACAGGCCAAGGAAATTTTAGCGGAAACTAGTTACACGGAATTTAAACAAGCCAGCTAATTGCTGTAAGTATGCAGTAATTATTTGCCTTACATTTTGACACCTTCTCATTTGCTTCTACATTTAAATGAAGCCAAAGAGGAGGGTTTTGTCATGAAAGGCGATCCAATCATCATTCAACATCTCAATAAAGTGCTCGGTAACGAGCTCGTCGCTATTAATCAGTATTTTCTTCACGCCCGAATGTATAAAGACTGGGGCTTAAAGCACCTAGCAGACAAGGAATATCACGAATCTATCGATGAGATGAAGCATGCCGATCATCTAATTGAGCGTATTTTGTTCCTTGAAGGCCTACCGAACCTACAAGATTTAGGTAAGTTGATGATTGGTGAAGATACCAAGGAAATGCTCGAGTGTGACTTAAAGCTTGAAATGGCGGCTATTCCAGATTTAAAAGATGCGATTGCCTACGCTGAAGACATTCGAGATTATGTGTCTCGAGATCTCTTCCAAGATATTCTTGAAGATGAAGAAGAACATGTTGATTGGCTAGAGACGCAACTTGGCTTGATTGAAATGTCTGGTATTGAGAATTATCTCCAAGCGCAATACGTGGACGAAGAGTAACGATACTTTCTGAGTTTGCATACTCCAATAATAGTAAGAAGAAAGAGCACCTGACTCGAAAATCAGGTGCTTAACCCCGTTATCTGGTCTAATCTCTTTTATTATCGGCTTTTTAAGGATATTGCTCGCAATCTTGCCTATGAAGTTTGATTTCTATCCGATAGAATTTATGCCCCCTTACCTAAAAATAAAAAAGAGAAACGTCCATGTCTGAAGACAACCACCAAGCAGCCACTCCAGAAGAAGAACATCGCCAAAAAGCATTGGATTACCATGCTTATCCAACTCCAGGAAAGATTGCTGTCGAACTTACAAAGCCTGCGGAAACGGCGGGTGATCTTGCCCTTGCTTACAGCCCTGGTGTTGCAGAGCCAGTGCGTGAAATCGCACAAAACCCGGATAACGTGTACAAGTACACTGCAAAAGGGAACATGGTTGCTGTTATTTCTAACGGTACCGCTATTCTAGGTCTAGGTAACCTAGGTCCACTTGCATCTAAGCCAGTGATGGAAGGTAAAGCGTTACTGTTTAAGCGTTTCGCAGGTCTTGACTCTATTGATATTGAAGTTAAGCACCGCACGATCGATGAATTTGTGGATACTGTTGCGAGCATTGCAGACACTTTTGGCGGTATCAACCTTGAAGATATTAAAGCACCAGACTGTTTTGAGATTGAAAAGCGTCTGATTGAGCGTTGTGATGTACCAGTATTCCACGATGATCAACATGGTACTGCTATTGTAACGGCAGCGGGTATGCTGAATGCAATCGAACTTCAAGGTAAGAAACTTGAAGATTCAACAATTGTTTGTCTTGGCGCTGGCGCTGCCGCTGTAGCGTGTATGGAGCTTCTGATCAAATGCGGTGCAATGCGCGAAAAAATCTACATGCTAGATCGCAAAGGTGTGATTCACACTCGTCGTGATGACCTTAATGAATATAAGCAGTTATTTGCGAACAATACAGATAAGCGCACACTAGAAGACGTAATTGAAGGTGCAGATCTGTTCCTAGGTGTATCTGGTCCAAACCTGTTGCCAGCGGAAGCGTTGAAGTTGATGGCTGATAAGCCAATCGTATTCGCATGTTCTAACCCGGATCCTGAAATCAAGCCGGAACTTGCTCACGCAGTTCGTGATGACTTGATCATGGGTACTGGCCGTAGTGATTATCCTAACCAAGTTAACAACGTATTGTGTTTCCCATTCATTTTCCGTGGTGCTCTTGATGTGCGTGCAAGTGAAATCAATGATGAAATGAAACTTGCAGCCGTTGAGGCGATTCGCGAGCTAGCAAAAGAGCCTGTACCTGAAGCCGTATTGAAGGCTGCCGGTGTTGATAAGCTAGAGTTTGGTGCGGACTATATTATTCCAAAACCAATGGATTCACGTTTGCTACCACGTGTTGCAAAAGCGGTTGCTCAGGCGGCGGTTAATTCAGGTGTAGCTCGTATCGAGATGCCTGAAAACTACATGGCAGAGTAATATATCTTTCAGATGTGATACACAAAAAATGGGACGCTATTGCGTCCCATTTTTTATGTCATCCATTTGGCTCGAGGCAAGAGTTATTACCTGAAACCTTTTATCAGGCTTTTTTATTCTTCGTCGAATGACTCAAATTCGATGCCCATTTCCGTCATCAGCGCTTTTACTTCTGTTGGAATATCATCAGGACGGTCTTTACGAAGGTCTTCATCTGTCGGAAGTGGCTGACCTGTGTACGCGTGCAAAAATGCCTCGCATAGCAATTCGCTATTGGTTGCATGGCGTAAGTTATTGATCTGACGGCGAGTACGCTCATCAGTTAGCACCTTTAAAACTTTTAGCGGGATAGAGACGGTAATTTTTTTTACTTGTTCGCTTTTTTTGCCGTGCTCTGCATATGGGCTAATGTATTCGCCATTCCAGTCAGCCATTGCACACCTTCATTTATGTAATCGGTTAAAAATAATTTAGGTGCTGATTTTAGCTGCATTTACCGCCATAAGCAAAGACATATAGACGTCTAGAAGTGTTGACGTCTCATTTTTTGACGAGTAAAGTGAACATAACAGCAAAGGAAGCGTGTTGATCACTTTATGTTACTCATTAGATATAGCGCATTCCTATTTAGAAGTCATTACCCGTGAAAGGATACACCCATGAGCACTCGCAAACTTGCGACCATTGCAGTACGCACTGGTATTGAATCAGACAGCCAATATCATGCTGTCGTTCCACCTATTTATCTTTCCACTAACTATGGTTTTCCTGCTTTTGGTGAAGTGCCCAAGTATGATTACACACGATCTGGTAATCCAAACCGCGGACTGTTGGAAAGTGCGCTATCTGAACTTGAGTCTGGAAAAGGAGCGGTTGTTACTAACTGCGGTACGTCGGCATTAAATTTATGGGTTTCCGCTTTTCTCGGCCCAGATGATCTCATTATTGCTCCTCACGATTGTTATGGCGGCACCTATCGTCTTTTTAATACCCGAGCTAGCAAAGGCGATTTTAAGGTTCAGTTTGTCGATCAATCAGACGAACAGGCTTTAGATGCTGCATTGGCACAAAAACCAAAACTCATTTTGCTAGAAACTCCGTCAAACCCTCTGGTTCGCGTAGTGGATATTGCAGCTACTTGTGAAAAAGCGAAACAAATCGGCGCGTTAGTTGCGGTGGACAATACCTTTTTGACACCCGTGTACCAAAAACCTTTAGAGCTAGGTGCGGATTTTGTTATCCACTCCACAACAAAGTACATCAACGGTCATTCGGACGTAATTGGTGGAGTAATCATCACCAACACAGAGGCGCATGCAGAAGAGCTTGCATGGTGGGGCAATTGTATTGGTGCAACGGGCACACCTTTCGATAGTTATATGACGCTGCGAGGTATTCGTACGCTTGGTGCTCGTATGCGAGTACATGAGGAGAGCTCACAGCAGGTACTGGCTTACCTACAGAAACAAGCGTTAGTTAAAACTATCTATCATCCAAGCCTGCCGGAACATCCAGGTCATGACATCGCTAAAAAGCAGCAAACGGGCTTTGGCTCTATGTTGAGTTTTGAGTTTGCTGGTTCGTTTGAACAGTTAAAGGTGTTTGTGAAAGAGCTCCAACTGTTTTCATTAGCAGAGTCATTAGGTGGTGTAGAAAGTTTGATTTGCCACCCAGCATCCATGACGCACCGTGCAATGGGTGAGGAGGCGCTGGCGGAGGCTGGGGTCTCTCATCAACTATTGCGTTTGTCTGTCGGTTTGGAAGATGCACAAGACCTCATCACAGATTTAGAACAAGCGTTCGCTAAAGCTACCCAGTAATAGGAGACGATAACAATGACTGTACAACGTCAGCTGCATAAGTTTGGTGGCAGTAGCTTAGCAAACCCAGAATGCTACTTACGCGTTGTGGGTATTCTCAAGGAGTATTCGACAGAAAATGATCTGGTGGTCGTCTCTGCTGCAGGAAAAACCACTAACCGCTTGATTGAGTTTTTGGAAGGGTTAAATAAAGATGGCCGAATTGCGCATGAGGCGCTTCAAAGCTTAAGACAGTTTCAAACTGAGCTAATAGAAAGCTTGTTGGAGAGTGAAGCAAAAGAAGAGCTGTTAGCTTTATTACATGATGAGTTCAGTACTCTCTCGGAGCTGACTGCACCACTCACTAATGCGCAAAAAGCCGCGGTACTGGGGCACGGAGAAGTATGGTCTGCTCGCCTATTGGCCGCGTTATTATCTCAACGTTCTATCCCTGCGGTTGCACAAGATGCACGAGCGTTTTTACGTGCAGAAGCGGGAACTCAACCAGAGGTTGATCGCGCTCGTTCATACCCTTTAATTAAAGAGATCCTCGCGCAGCATAACCATAAACGTGTGGTAATTACTGGCTTTATGGCTCAGAACGAGGCAGGAGAAACCATTCTACTTGGTCGTAACGGCTCTGACTATTCTGCAACGGTCATAGGCGCGCTTGCTGAAGTCAGTACTGTCACGATTTGGAGTGATGTTGCTGGTGTCTATAGTGCCGATCCACGTTTGGTGTCTGACGCTTGTTTATTACCGTTACTTCGATTGGATGAAGCCAGTGAACTTGCTCGCTTAGCTGCCCCAGTGCTACACAGTCGTACGCTTCAGCCTGTGGCGCAAAGTACCATGGACCTTAATCTCAAGTGTAGCTATCTGCCAGAGTCGGGTTCTACTCGTATTGAGCGTGTATTGGCATCTGGTCGTGGCGCTAAAATTATTACTTCACTGGATGATGTTTTATTGGTGCAGTTGTCTTTCATGCATGGGCACGACTTCGAAAAAACACAGAGTGATGTATTACAAGCGTTGCAGCGCGCGCAATTAGAGCCACTGGCATTTGAAGCTCAATCCGATCAGCATACGCTACGCTTGGCTTACACCGCAGAAATCGCCGGTGGTGCATTGAAACACTTGCAAGAGCTTGCGGTAGAGGCAGAAATTAAGCTAAAAGAAGGTTACTCGCTCTTAGCTGCGGTAGGTGCAGGCGTTACGAAAAACGCCAATCATTGCTTTGGCTTTTATCAGAAGCTAAAGCACTCTCCGGTAGAATTTATCTCTGAAACAGACTCAGGACTGAGCCTAGTCGCTGTTTTGCGCCGTACTGATACCGAGGCGTTGGTTCAAACGATTCATAGCCAGTTGTTCCAAGCGCAAAAACGCGTGGCAGTGGCTTTATGTGGCAAGGGTAATATTGGTTCTAGTTGGTTAAATTTATTTGCGACGCAAAAAAGTGAGCTCGAAAAACGTCATGGTATGAGCTTTGATCTTGTCGCGGTTGTGGATAGCCAAACCTATTGGTTCGATGAGCAAGGTATTGAGGCGGCGAGTGTTGCTGAACGATTTGATGATGAAAGCATAGCAAACAATGGGGATTGGCTGGCACGTTTGGGAGCACTTAAAAGCTATGATGAAGCCGTCGTGCTTGATGTTACCGCGAGTAAAGAGTTAGCTCAGCGCTACGTAGAAATCGCACAGCAAGGCATTCATTTGATTTCCGCTAACAAAGTGGCCGGTTCCGCAGATAGTCAGTACTACCATCAGGTTCAAGATGCATTCGCTAAAATTGGTCGTCATTGGCTATACAACGCAACGGTTGGTGCCGGGTTACCGATAAACCATACCGTGCGAGATCTTCGTGAAAGTGGGGATGAAATCGTCGCTCTATCGGGGATTTTCTCGGGGACGTTATCATGGCTGTTCCAACAGTTTGATGGTTCTGTGCCATTTAATGATTTAGTCGATCTTGCTTGGCAGCAAGGGTTAACCGAACCTGACCCTCGTTCTGATTTAGATGGCTCCGATGTAATGCGTAAGTTAGTCATCTTGGCTCGAGAATCGGGCCTAGATATAGAACCAGACAGCGTTAAAGTTGAGTCTTTGGTGCCAGAAGAATTAAGAGAACTGAGCTTAGATGATTTCTTCGATAATGGAGCGTTGTTGAGTGAAATACTTCAAGAGCGTCTGACAAAAGCACAGAGAAACGATCAAGTGCTTCGCTATGTGGCGCGTTTAGAAAAAAATGGTAAAGCAACGGTGGGAGTCGAAGCGTTGTCTCGTGAGCACGCGCTCGCCAACTTATTGCCATGCGATAACATTTTTGCCATAGAGAGCAAGTGGTACAAAGATAACCCTCTGGTCATTCGAGGACCAGGCGCAGGCAGAGAAGTGACAGCCGGCGCTATTCAATCCGACCTCAACCGATTGGCTGGTTTATTTTAAAGTTGCGATTGACCTAAAAACCCTGGATTTAATCCAGGGTTTTTTATTCCCCTATCAGTGCCATACTGAAGTCATAACCCGTGCAAAATGGCGAGATGATGCTCAAGTAGAAACTTGAACTATCTTCATTATTAACTTGAGAAAAATTCATAATTACAAGGTTGACATTAAATCGTATTCAATACATTCTGTAGACATATAGACATATAGACATATAGACATATAGACATATAGACATATAGACATATAGACATATAGACATATAGACATATAGACATATAGACATATAGACATATAGACATATAGACATATAGACATATAGACATATAGAC
>NZ_JAWOUH010000026.1:7321-51966 GCF_033339295.1 Vibrio sp. 704
TAGACATATAGACATATAGACATATAGACATATAGACATATAGACATATAGACATATAGACATATAGACATATAGACGTCTAAACATCGATTTTAAGGATTTGTTTTCGTGGCGGAGTGCCGCAGGGAGAGTAAGATGGGATATACGCACGCAGGCCATATCGACGCCTTGAACCAGAATATTGCTGAGTTATCAGATAACATCAATGTATCGTTTGAGTTTTTTCCGCCAAGCAGCGCTAAGATGGAAGAAACACTTTGGAATTCAGTGCACCGTCTTAAAACGCTTCAACCTAAATTTGTTTCTGTGACTTACGGTGCGAACTCCGGCGAGCGTGACAGAACACACTCCATCATTAAAGAAATTAAAGCAACAACCGGATTGGTTGCCGCTCCCCATCTCACTTGTATTGATGCGACTCGTGAAGAGTTGATTAATATTGCCGATGATTATTGGAACAATGGTATTGAAAATATCGTCGCTCTGCGTGGTGATATTCCTCCAGGTGGAGGTGCGCCTGATATGTATGCCTCGGATTTGGTTGAGCTGCTGAAATCACGCCACGATTTCGATATCTCCGTTGCTGCATTCCCTGAGGTTCACCCTGAAGCTAAAAGCGCTCAGTCTGACTTATTGAACCTAAAACGTAAGGTAGATGCAGGTGCAAACCGTGCTATTACTCAGTTCTTTTTTGACGTTGAGTCTTACCTGCGATTCCGTGACCGTTGTGTCGCAGCAGGAATTGACGTAGAAATTGTGCCAGGAATTTTGCCTGTATCGAACTTTAAGCAAGCTTCTCGCTTTGCGGCACAGAACAACGTGAAAGTACCAGGATGGATGAGCAAACAATTCGATGGTTTGGATGATGATCCGGTGACTCGCCAGCTTGTAGGAGCTAGCCAAGCTATTGATATGGTGCGTGTACTGAGTCGTGAAGGGGTTAAGGACTTTCACTTCTACACACTAAACCGTGCAGAGATGACTTACGCGTTATGCCATACGTTGGGTGTTCGTCCTCGCGCAGTAGTCGGTGCGTAAATCTGGTTTCAAAAAGATAAAAGGCTTGCCAAGTGGCAAGCCTTTTTCGTTTTATCAAAGCAAAAGGAGTTTAACCAATCACTTCAAGTTCAGTTAGAACTTCTTCTGCCCAAGTGATCCAAGTTTCACGTAACAGAAGGTTACGGCGAAGCGTTAGACGTTCTAGGCGAGCTTGTTTATCTAAAGTTGACGGCGTTGCGTAGTAAGCCGCTTCAATTTCTTTGTAGTGAGAAACCAGTTTGCGAGACTCTTCAACTAGCTCGGCGAGTTGGTCACGGAATGGAGCTGCAGGTTGAACGGCACATGCCATCAATTTCGCTGAAAACTCATCACGAACTGTTGGGTGTGCAGTTGGTTGATCAAACCACTCTCCTAAAGCGCTGCGACCAGCGTCTGTAATGGAGTAAACCTTGCGGTCTGGTTTGCCTTCTTGGGGTTCTAATACGCAAGTAACCAGTTCTTTCTCAGCCATTTTGTTGAGTTCACGGTACACCTGTTGGTGGCTTGCTTTCCAGAAGTAACCGATGCTAGCAGAGAATTCTTTAGTGATATCGTAACCGGTTGCGTCGCGAGTGCTAAGAACAGTTAAGATTACGTGTGGTAATGACATGTCTTCAATCCAAATGGTCAATAAACTTGTAAACAAGCTACTTATACTTTCAGCTGCGCTCTTACTGGCACTTGAGTTTTTTAATGTATAAGTAGCACCAACAATGTTGGTCCTGTCACCTTAAAGCCGTTTATCACCTAGAGAGATGGGGAGTCCCATCAAGGCTGGAGCAGGTATGATTGGATTTATGAGCTCTCAGCAGGCAAGTAGTATATAAATAATAAGCATGAAGTGGAATAGTAGGACAAAATTACCCTAAAAAACTAACATAATAATCAATAGTGTTAACTTGTGGTTTTTTGTTCTTTTATTTTGGTATTTTTTGGGTCTGTTATGGTTTATTTGACTGCTTTTGTTTTGGTGCGATTATCCTGTGATAAAAAAAAGCTGAGCATTTGCCCAGCTTTTTATTAAAAATGAAACGATTAGCCTGTGTTGCGCATACCAGCAGCAATACCAGCAATCGTCACCATCAACGCTTCTTCCAAGTTTGCAGAGGCTTCTTCGGTTTGACGCGTGCGGTATAGCAGCTCTGCTTGTAGCATATTCAATGGCTCAACGTAGATATTGCGTAAGCGAATCGACTCGAGTCCCCAAGGGTCATGCTGCATCAAGTTTTCATTGTTCTCTACATTCAGTACCGCTTTGATGTCTTCTTGAAGCTGAGCACGAAGTTTTTCACCGAGTGGACGGAGCGACTCATCCACCAATCGCTCATCGTAGTAGCGAGAGATATCAATATTACACTTCGAGTACACCATCTCTAGCATGCCGAGACGAGTAGAGAAAAACGGCCATTCGCGGCACATCTCTTCGAGCAATGCTTGGTGGCCTTTATCGATCGAGTATTGAATCGCTTCACCTGCGCCTAGCCATGCAGGAAGTACCAAACGGTTTTGACTCCATGAGAAGATCCACGGGATTGCACGTAAGCTTTCTACTCCGCCTTTAGGGTTGCGTTTTGCAGGACGAGAACCAAGTGGCAACTTGCCGAGTTCGAGTTCTGGTGTTGCTTGGCGGAAGTAAGGCACGAAATCTGGCTCGCCACGAACCACATTTCGGTAAGACTCACAGCTTACTTCTGATAGCACTTCCATCAAGTCGCGCCATTCTTGTTTTGGCTCTGGTGGCGGTAACAAGTTGGCTTCCAGAATCGCACTTGCATATAGGTTAAAGCTGTTTACTGCGACATCTGGGAGTCCCAGTTTAAAGCGGATCATCTCGCCTTGCTCTGTTACACGTAAACCGCCTTTCAAGCTTTTTGGTGGTTGCGACAAAAGCGCAGCATGTGCAGGTGCGCCACCGCGACCGACTGTGCCCCCACGACCATGGAATAGAGTTAGCTCAACGCCTTCTTCCTCAGCCACTTTAACTAACGATTCCATCGCATGATACTGAGCCCAACCAGCAGACATAACACCTGCATCTTTCGCTGAGTCAGAGTAACCAATCATGACCATCTGGTGGTTTTGGATAAAACCACGGTAAAGGTCAATCCCCATAAGCTGCTTGATGACCGATTCCGCGTTGTTCAAATCGTCTAGCGTTTCGAATAGAGGACACACATCCATGCGGTAAGGGCAACCAGCTTCTTGTAGCAGTAGATGAACGGCTAGTACGTCAGAGGCGGTACGTGCCATTGAAATAACGTAAGCGCCAAACGCTTCACGCGGTTGTGCTGCAACAATCTTGCAGGTATCCAAAACCTCTTTGACGGGTTCAGACGGTTCCCAATCACGAGGGAGAAGCGGACGTTTAGATGCAAGCTCGTTAGTTAGAAAAGCAATCTTATCTTGCTCACTCCATTGTTCGTAATCACCAATACCTAAGTAGCGAGTTAGTTCAGACAAGACGTCTGAGTGACGCGTGCTCTCTTGGCGGATATCAAGACGTACAAGATGGATACCAAATGCTTTTACGCGGCGTAGTGTATCCAGTAGTGAGCCGTTGGCTATTACACCCATGCCACATTCGTTTAGTGACTGGTAGCAGGCATACAGCGGTTCCCAAAGTTGCTCGACTTTTTGCAGTGGTGCTTTAACGGCCAGTTTTTGACCGTGGATCTTAGCATCGAGAATATCTTTGGTTTCATTGAGCAGAGTGCGTAATTGCTTCAGGATCGCACGGTATGGTTCGTGCTGATCTTCGCCAGCAAGTTCACGGACTTGATCGTTTGAAACTGTCATAGACAGCTCGCTGATCAACTCGTTAATGTCATTGAGATAAAGATCGGCGGCTTTCCAACGAGACAATAGTAAGACTTCACGCGTAACGTTGTGAGTAACAAACGGGTTACCGTCACGGTCACCGCCCATCCAAGAGGAGAAGTGCACTGGGCGAGCATCAATGGGTAAACCTTCTCCAAGGTAAGATTTTAGACGGTCATTCATCTCACGTAGGAAGTCCGGTACTGCTTCCCATAGCGAGTTTTCAACGACCGCAAAGCCCCATTTTGCTTCATCCAACGGAGTTGGGCGTTGTTGTCGAATCACGTCTGAATGCCAGCCTTGGGCAATCAGTTGCTCTAGGCGGCGTTCGGTTTTTCTGCGCTCTTTAGAAGAAAGATCGCGTAGCTCCAACTTTGATAAGCACTCGTTTATCTTGACCAGTTTGTTGATCATCGTACGGCGCGTAATTTCTGTTGGGTGAGCCGTCAATACCAATTCAATATTTAGATCACGAACCGCTTGGGCAGTGTCCAGTTTGCTCACATCGTTTTGTACCAGTTTAGAAAACAGCGAGTTAATCGCGTCTGGTTCACAAATGTGCTCTTCACAATGGCGTGAAATCGTGTGGTATTGCTCAGCGATATTGGTGAGGTTTAGAAATTGGTTAAACGCGCGAGTAACGGGCGTTAGCTGCTCATCAGGTAGATGTTTGATTTCTTCGATCAAGCTGTCCCTGTCTGCTTGATTCCCTGCTTGAGCTGATTTGGATAATTTACGAATGGTTTCCACTTTCTCGAAGATTTCTTCGCCATGGGCATCGCGAATGGTGTTACCCAATAAGTGGCCTAACATGCGCACATTACTTTTGAGTGCGGCGTATTTCTCGTTCATTGTCGTCCTGCCTCGTAAAAAAACTACATCCATTGTCCTTGTTAAGACTCCAATCTAGCGAAAAGCACCAGTTATAGTCAAATAAAGCAGACTAAGTTTGCAATTATTCCGCTGTCTCCTGATTTAGAGCAAATTTACGGCAGCCATAGAGTAAGAAGTGAAAATTAATTACAAAATAACAAGTTAAATAAGTGTTAAGACTAGCGCTAAATTGTGAAGATAAAAAGATGCAGCTCAATCGAGCTGCACAGACTTTTGAGCTTAAACGCGTATTAACAGCAGTACTTGACCATCGCCTTTGAAAGCACATCAATTGTGGGGTCGATAAAGTCGAAGGATAGAAACTCATCCGGTTGGTGGGCTTGGTCGATTGACCCAGGGCCGAGCACCAAGGTTGGACACAACTGCTGTAGAAATGGTGCTTCAGTACAGTAGTTCACGGTTTCTGAACTGGTTTGGCAGATCTCTTCAACACCACCAATAAATGGGTGGTCATGTTGGCATTCGTAACCTGGAATAGGCTCATGCAATGGAATAATCTCCAGTCTCCCAGGCCATTTCGCTTCGACTTCTTTTAATGCTCCGCGCAACATGTTCTCTAAACCATCAAGACTAATGCCGGGAAGAGGACGCACGTCGTAATGCAGCTCGCAGCAACCACAAATACGGTTAGCGCTGTCACCACCATGAATGTGTCCAAGATTTAGGGTTGGGCTTGGAATGGCAAAACCCGGATGGTGATATTCTTTAATCAATTTGTCACGCAGTTGCATCATGGCGAACATGACTTCATGCATGATCTCAATAGCGTTAACGCCAAGCGCTGGGTCCGATGAGTGACCGGACTTGCCTGTTACGCGAATGGCATTTGCCACATGCCCTTTATGACCTCGAATTGGTACAAGGCTGGTGGGTTCACCAATGATGCAGTAATCCGGCTTAAATGGGGCGTTTGCTGTGAAATGTCGCGCGCCCAACATGGTGGTCTCTTCGTCACAAGTGGCTAATACGTAAAGTGGTTTGCTCTGCTTGCTCCAATCGACTTTCTTCACTGCTTCATAAATAAAGGCGAAAAAGCCTTTCATGTCTGCTGTGCCTAAACCGTAGAAGCGGTTGTCTTTTTCCGTCAGTTTATGCGGATCAAAATTCCATCGCCCTTGATCGAATGGCACGGTATCACTATGGCCAGCAAGTAAAAGGCCACCTTCTCCCTCTCCCATACGTGCGATCATATTGTGCTTGCCTGGCTCGACTTCGATCACTTCAACGCTAAAACCCAGATCTTTAAACCAAGATGCGAGTTTTTCGATGACTTTTGCATTGCCCTGATCCCAGCTCGGATCCGTGGAGCTGATAGAAGAGGTGCTGATGAGTCCTTCATAGACCTCTAGAAAAGTTGGTAATTGCATGGATTCTTCAAATCTCCTGTTGACAGACAGACCACAAAAATGTAAAACACATATTAAATCATATTTAATGAATAAAAAATCAAAATAAAGCAAAAATTAAATATGAATAGTCATTTGAGCCTTTAAGTATATGGATGTCACACAATGCTAAAAACCACGATTATTGGAGCCAGCGGTTACACCGGCGCAGAGTTAGCGTTAATGGTTAATAAACACCCACAACTCACGCTATCAGGTTTATACGTTTCCGCCAACAGTGTTGATGCGGGAAAGAGCATCGCGCAGCTGCACGGTAAGCTAGCGGGCATCATTGATATGCCAGTTTTACCACTAACGGATCCACTGCAAATCGCTCAAGAATCGGACGTGGTGTTTTTGGCAACGGCTCACGAAGTCAGCCATGATTTAGCCCCAACTTTCTTGGAGGCAGGCTGTCAGGTATTCGATTTATCGGGTGCATTCCGTGTGAAAAGTGAAGGCTTTTACGACACTTTTTATGGCTTCGCACATCAACATAACAACTGGCTAGATAAAGCAGCATACGGCTTAGCTGAGTGGAACCAAGAATCAATAAAAACCACTCCTTTGATTGCAGTAGCAGGTTGCTACCCAACCGCTTCACAGCTTGCAATCAAACCTTTATTAGAACATGCGTTGCTCGATACCAACCAATGGCCAGTGATCAACGCAACCAGTGGTGTATCAGGTGCAGGGCGTAAAGCCTCCATGGTTAACAGCTTCTGTGAAGTGAGCTTGCAACCCTATGGTGTATTTAACCATCGTCACCAGCCAGAGATTGCTCAGCACTTGGGTTGCGATGTGATTTTTACTCCGCACCTCGGCAACTTTAAACGCGGCATTCTTGCCACTATCACCATGAAGCTTGCGCAAGGTGTGACAGAAGCACAAGTGGCACAGGCGTTTGAACAAGCTTATCAAGGCAAGCCTGCGGTGCGTCTTAAAGGCGACGGTATTCCACGTATTCAGGATGTCGAAAATACCCCTTTCTGTGATATCGGCTGGAAGGTACAAGGCGAACACATCATTGTGATTTCAGCTATCGACAACCTACTTAAAGGTGCATCGAGTCAAGCGATGCAATGTCTCAATATTCATTACGGTTACCCAGAACTGACAGCGTTGCTGTAGTCGTTGAAAGAGGGAAATGCGATGACGCAAACCAATCAAGCTCCTTTAGTCATTAAGCTAGGTGGTGCAGCTCTATCATGCACTCAAACCTTAAGCCAACTGTTTGGTGCCATTGCGGCTTACCAAAAATCGGCACAGCGACAAATCGCCATCGTTCATGGCGGTGGCTACCTAGTTGATGAGTTGATGGCAAAGCTTCAGCTTGAAACCGTAAAGAAAAACGGTTTACGCGTAACGCCATACGAGCAAATTCCTGTGATTGCAGGCGCGCTTGCGGGCACTGCGAATAAGCTACTTCAAGGTCAAGCGATTGCGGACGGTCTTAACGCTGTGGGCCTTAGCCTTGCGGATGGTGGTTTGTGTCTTGTTGAAGAACTTGACCCAGAACTCGGCGCGGTAGGCAAAGCATCACCGGGTGACTCAGCACTATTACAAGCGGTGCTAAACACAGGTGCACTGCCGATCATCAGTTCAATTGGTTTAACCAAAGATGGCCAGATGATGAATGTGAATGCTGATCAAGCAGCAGTCGCGGTTGCGGGCGCATTAGATGCGGAGTTAGTCCTGTTATCAGACGTGAGTGGTGTATTAGATGGAAAAGGCCATTTGATCAAAACCCTGTCAGAGCAGCAAGCTAACTCGTTGATCGATGGACATGTGATCACCGATGGCATGATCGTCAAAGTTAAAGCTGCTTTGGAGGCCGCCAATGATCTTGGCCGTCCAATTGAAGTCGCGACCTGGCGTTACCCAGAAAAATTAGCACAGTTATTCGCTGGTGAAAGTATTGGTACTCAATTCTTGCCTCAATAAGCATCAGCAAAAGAATTCAATATTAGGAAGTCGTAGTTGGCACTGACCGCCGAGCGCAGCGCCAGTTAAGTTTGGAGAAAAAACATGAGCAAAGTGAACGTAAATAAAGTGGTAGTCGCATACTCAGGCGGTCTAGATACTTCAGTAATTATCCCGTGGCTAAAAGAGAACTACGACTGTGAAGTAGTGGCTTTCGTTGCCGATGTTGGTCAAGGTGCCGAAGAGCTAGAAGGCATTGAAGCGAAAGCAAAAGCCTCTGGTGCTTCTGAGTGCTACATCGCTGACTTGAAAGAAGAAATGGTCGCAGACTACATTTACCCAACGCTAAAAACCGGCGCGTACTACGAAGGTAAGTACCTGCTAGGTACATCAATGGCGCGTCCAATCATTGCCAAAGCGCAGGTTGAAGTGGCACGTAAAGTGGGCGCGGACGCTCTGTGTCATGGCTGTACAGGTAAAGGTAACGACCAAGTACGTTTTGAAGGCGCATTCGCAGCACTAGCACCGGACTTACAAGTGATTGCACCTTGGCGTGAGTGGGACCTAGTGAGCCGTGAAGAGTGTTTGGATTACCTAGCTGAGCGTAATATTCCTTGCTCTGCGTCTCTTACTAAGATCTATTCACGTGATGCAAACGCATGGCACATTTCGACGGAAGGCGGCGTTTTAGAAGATACGTGGAACGCACCAAACGAAGACTGCTGGGTGTGGACTGTCGACCCAGAGCAAGCGCCAAATGAAGCGGAATACGTCACGCTGAAAGTAGAAAAAGGTGAAGTGGTCGAAGTTGATGGTGAAGTGATGACACCATACAACGCACTGGTTTACCTAAACGAGAAGGGCGCTAAGCACGGTGTTGGCCGTATCGATATCGTGGAAAACCGTCTTGTTGGGATGAAGTCTCGTGGTTGTTATGAAACACCGGGAGGCACCATCATGATGGAAGCGCTGCGTGCTGTAGAGCAGCTTGTGCTAGACAAATCATCATTCGAATTCCGTGAGGAGCTAGGTCTAAAAGCGTCTCACCTTGTATACGATGGCCGTTGGTTTACGCCACTATGTAAATCGATCCTTGCCGCTTCAGAAGAGCTAGCGCAAGACGTTAACGGTGAAGTGGTTGTTAAGCTCTACAAAGGTCAAGCGACAGTGACGCAAAAACGTTCTGACAACAGCTTGTATTCAGAAGAGTTCGCGACTTTTGGTGAAGATGAAGTTTACGACCAAAGCCATGCAGGTGGGTTTATCCGTCTTTACTCGCTATCAAGCCGTATTCGTGCATTGAACAGCCAGAAGAAATAATCCCTTAACATCCATCTCGGATTGAATAAAGACCCGCCATTTATAGGCGGGTCTTTTGGTTTCTAAAAGCGGGTATCTAAAGTTAGTTTGAATATATATGTAAAAATATTGAATTTATACTTTATTTTTTATCGAAATTGCCGTAACGTTGACCCATAAGAAAAAGTGAGCAAATGACCATCAAATTGGTTACTACTCATTCGAGAACGTTAGAGTAAGCAATAGTCATCAGGAGAGACGCAATGGCATTATGGGGCGGAAGATTTACCCAAGCGGCAGACACCAGATTTAAAGAGTTCAATGATTCGTTGCGTTTTGACTACCGATTGGCTGAGCAAGACATCGTAGGTTCAATCGCATGGTCTAAAGCTCTGCTTTCTGTTGATGTGCTATCGGCAGAAGAACAGCAGAAACTGGAACTTGCTTTAAATGAGCTGAAGTTAGAAGTGATGGAAGACCCTCACCAAATTCTTCGCTCTGATGCAGAAGATATCCACTCTTGGGTTGAACAGCAGCTAATCAGTAAAGTGGGAGATTTAGGTAAAAAACTCCACACTGGGCGTTCTCGGAATGACCAAGTCGCCACAGACTTGAAACTTTGGTGTCGTCAGCAAGGTCAGCAATTATTGATTGCTTTAGATCGCCTACAAGCACAAATGGTCCATGTTGCTAAACAGCACCAAGGCACCGTATTGCCAGGCTATACTCATCTTCAGCGTGCTCAACCTGTAACCTTTGCTCACTGGTGCTTGGCTTATGTTGAAATGTTCGAGCGTGACTACTCTCGTCTGAATGATGCCTTACAGCGTCTCGACACTTGTCCACTTGGCTCGGGTGCGTTAGCGGGAACGGCTTATCCGATTGATCGCGAACAATTAGCACATAATCTCGGTTTCCACCGTGCTACGCGTAATTCACTCGATTCGGTTTCAGATCGTGATCATGTGATGGAACTGATGTCGGTGGCGTCGATTTCTATGCTTCACCTTTCTCGTCTTGCAGAAGATATGATCTTCTACAATTCAGGCGAGTCAAACTTCATTGAGTTAGCGGATACGGTGACATCTGGTTCGTCATTAATGCCACAGAAGAAAAACCCAGATGCACTTGAGTTGATCCGTGGTAAGACAGGGCGTGTCTATGGCGCATTATCGAGCATGATGATGACAGTTAAAGCCTTGCCATTGGCGTACAACAAAGACATGCAGGAAGATAAAGAAGGGTTGTTTGACGCTTTAGATACATGGAACGACTGCATGGAAATGGCAGCTCTGTGTTTTGACGGTATTAAAGTGAATGGCGAGCGCACACTAGAAGCGGCGAAACAAGGTTACGCAAACTCGACTGAGTTGGCTGATTACCTAGTGGCGAAAGGCATCCCATTCCGTGAAGCTCACCACATCGTCGGTGTCGCGGTCGTTGGTGCTATTGCTAAAGGCTGTGCGCTGGAAGAATTGTCTCTGCAAGAGCTAAAAGCCTTCTCTGAGGTGATTGAAGATGATGTGTATGACATTCTGACTATCGATTCGTGTTTGGAAAAGCGTTGTGCTTTGGGGGGGGTTTCGCCTCACCAGGTCGCTTACGCGGTAGAACAAGCGGATAAGCGCCTGAGCCAGCGTGACAGCTCGGCGGTGAAAGTGCGTCCTGCACGTTTGACGGACATTGAAACGTTGGAAGGTATGGTTGCTTACTGGGCGAACCTTGGTGAGAATCTTCCGCGCTCTCGTAATGAGCTCGTGAGAGATATTGGCTCTTTCGCGGTGGCTGAGCATCATGGTGAAGTGACGGGTTGCGCTTCTCTATATGTGTATGACTCAGGGTTGGCTGAAATACGCTCTCTTGGTATCGAAGCGGGCTGGCAAGGCCAAGGGCAGGGCAGTGCGATTGTGAACTATTTGGTTGAGAAAGCGCGCCAGATGGCGATCAAGAAAGTCTTTGTTCTAACGCGAACGCCTGAGTTCTTTATGAAGCAAAGCTTTTTACCGACATCGAAGTCATTACTGCCGGAGAAAGTTCTGAAAGATTGCGATCAGTGCCCACGTCAACATGCATGTGATGAGGTAGCGCTTGAGATCAATTTAATGGAGCAAGTGATCCAAAAAACGCATGTGGCATGAACTGAAGTTGTGGAGTGATTTTATTAGCATTCAATGACATAGTCATTTTCCTGTTTACTTACATCAGTATTCGCTAAAAAAATCGAAAAAATTTGGAACCTTTGAGAGGAAGCCCGGTCTATTAAAGTACCACTGCTTTTTCTTAGAAGAATCTAAGAGAGCCCCAGAACTGACATTGGTTTTGGGGCTTTTTTCTATCTGTCACTTTTCTCTTTTTTATTCGCCTTTTTTTGTCCCCGTCGACGCTGCCAAGGCAAGATGACAAAACGCATCCATAAGTGTAAAAACAACAAAACGTTGAAAGCGAAGCCGGCAAAGATCAAAGCGATCGACTCGATGCTTTGTGGATCATCTTTGAGCGTAAACCACCATACAATCCAACACAGTACAGAAAGTACCGTCAATTGATCCAAGCATCGTTGGCAACGTCCAAGTTTTTTCCAAAACCAATGTTCTTCGCAGCGGCGACAAGTCATAGTGTTTTCCAAACCATTAGTGTTGCTTCAGATTATATATCTAACTAAATGGTGGAAAGCGTTTCTTACACGGGCTTAGATCGCCATGACACAACCAAAAATGGAAAGTTAGCTTTGTAAAAGCTTTGTGGCACGTAATTGATGTATGGTGCGCTGTCAGTCTTTAACAGGAAATATAATGATGTCGACAGAGTTGAAACTTGCGCTGAGTATCGCTGGTGGGTTCTTTATGATCGGTGTTGTCGCGATTTGTATGGTCAGCCGCTATGCAATGATGGCAGCGTAAGAGAGATTTCATTGCACCGAAGTAGTAAAGCAAAGCCTCGTTGATGACGAGGCTTTGCTTTATATTTAGATAGAAGCCTGAAAGCGTTAGCAGCCAGGGCCGCAGTCAAGACAATGTTTCACCATTTCTGGCCCTAAGTGTAGTTTTGCATTCAAATCACGTAGAGCGGTGCGGACGCCTTCTTCAATCACTGGGTGATAGAAGGGCATATCTAACATCTCAGAAATCGTCATCCTATTTTGGTGCGCCCATGCTAAAAGGTGAGCAAGATGCTCTGCATTCGGGCCCATCATTTCTGCACCTAAAAAACGTCCAGTGCCTTGCTCTCCGTAGACATGCAGAATGCCTTTATTACGAAGCATGACGCGCGAACGTCCTTGATTTTCAAACGAGACTTCACCGGTTGCGAAACATCCACATGTGCCTAGACGTGTTTCTAGTTGTTTATATGTTTCGCCAACCATAGCAATTTGAGGGTCGGAGAACACGGCTGAAATTGGTGAGCGACGCAGACCCGCACGAATATCTGGGAAACGGCCTGCGTTGTCTCCAGCAATACGGCCTTGGTCAGCGGCTTCGTGCAGCAGTGGAATTTGGTTACTTGCATCACCTGCGATGAAGATGCTCTCTACCGAAGTTTGCAATGTATAGTGATCCGCCGTTGGTACGCCACGTTCATCGAGCGCCACATTGGTGTTCTCGATCGTCAGCTTATCTACGTTTGGACGACGACCCGTTGCAGCCAATACGTAATCGACAACGAAAGTTTCTAATTCGCCATCATGGTTGATGAATTGGATTTCGACCTTGTCTTCGCCGTCATTGTCTGACGAAGCAATGCGTTTCATGCTTTCGACTTTTACATCTGCATCAAGGTAGAACTCTTCCTTAAAGGCTTTATCTGCATACGCCATCACCTCTGGGTCTGTCAGTGGGCCCACTTGTCCTCCAATGCCAAAGAGCTTCACGTTTACTCCTAGGCGGTGTAAAGCCTGACCCAATTCAAGGCCGATGACTCCTGGGCCAAATACTGCCACGGACTCTGGTAAGTCATCCCAGTCAAATACATCATCGTTAATCACTAGGCGATCACCCAGTTCATTCCAAGCTGCCGGATATGCTGGACGAGATCCTGTCGCAATAACAATGCGCTGTGCGGTGACCTGAGTATGATCATCTATGATGAGAGTGTGGTCATCGGCAAACTTCGCGTAGCCCGATAGTTTGTCTTCAGCGGGAATATCATCGACACTTTCAAGCACAAAGCCAACAAAACGATCGCGTTCGCGCTTTACACGATCCATAACTTCTCGTCCGTTAATTCGTACTTCACCTTGCGGGTGTATCCCAAATCCAGGTGCTTTTTCGATTTGATGAACACTTTCTGCTGCCGCAATTAACAGCTTAGACGGCATGCATCCGACACGAGCACAGGTTGTTCCGTAGGGACCGCCCTCAATCATTACCACGCTGTTGGTATGAGCTTTTGCTGCTCGATAAGCACCAAGACCAGCCGTCCCGCCACCAATAACCGCTACGTCGACATTAACTTGTTTCATCGTGAACTCTCGCTTTTGTTTTAAGCCAAGCTAGCTACATTGAGCTTGGAGAGTGAATTGGATAGTTGAATCTGGATAAGTAGTCACCTTATTGGTAGATGACTACTTATCTAGACTAGTAGAAGAAGTGGTTTAGGGTTGGCCTCCGAGCCAAAAGGCACCGGAGACCGAGGGTGTAGGCTATGGACAGCTTAGCCTAGATACGCTTCTAGCTCTTCGCTACCGCCGATGTGCTTGCCACCGATAAAGACTTGTGGAACAGTCGTGCGACCAGATATAGCTCGTAGACTAACTGTTGTTGCGTCTTTACCCAGAATCACTTCTTCATATTGAAGACCGTGGTCAATCAGATTTTGTTTCGCTTTCATACAGAAAGGGCAGCCTGGTTTAGTGAACACAGTGATGGATTCTTGCGTTTTGTAGTCAGGCGCTATGTAGTTCAGCATCGTATCTGCGTCTGACACCTTGAATGGGTCGCCTGGTTCGTTTGGCTCAATGAACATTTTTTCCACTACGCCATCTTTTACTAGCATGCTGTAACGCCATGAACGTTTGCCAAAGCCGATGTCGTTTTTATCCACTAACATACCCATGCCATCGGTGAATTCACCATTACCATCCGGGATGAAGGTAATGTTTTCTGCTTCTTGGTCTTGTTTCCATGCATTCATCACGAACGTATCATTGACCGAGACACAAATAATCTCATCCACTCCGTGCTCTTTAAATACAGGGAACAATTCGTTGTAACGAGGTAGATGGCTTGATGAACAGGTTGGAGTAAATGCACCCGGTAAGCTAAATACGATAACGGTCTTACCTTTAAATAGCTCATCGGTCGTTACATTCACCCAAGAGTCACCTTGACGAACTGGAAAAGTAACTTGAGGGACTTGTTGACCTTCTTTAGATACAAACATAATGATTTCCTTTAACTATTTTAAATTATGCGTATAGAGCTTAGCGTTTTTCGTCGCTCTGTTTCGTTTTGTTGAGCCCATTATTGTAAAAATCCTTTGATAGCTCTAATCGTTTGGTGTTATGGTTTTGATAGGTATTAGCTATTGTTAAAGAAGCGAAGCGTGAAGTATGAATATTCGAGATTTTGAGTACTTAGTTGCACTTGCGGAACATAAGCACTTTCGCAAAGCGGCAGAGGCATGTTTTGTTAGCCAGCCAACATTGAGTGGGCAAATTCGTAAACTAGAGGACGAACTCGGGACCACGCTTTTAGAGCGAAGCAGCCGACGTGTTTTGTTTACCGATTCAGGGTTACAGCTGGTGGAGCAGGCTAAACGCATCTTAAGTGAAGTGAAAACCTTCAGAGATATGGCAAGCGGTCAAAGCGGAGCCATGACTGGACCGATGCATATTGGTTTCATCCCGACGGTTGGGCCTTATCTACTACCCAAAATTCTGCCGCAGATAAAAGAAGCATTTCCTGAGCTGGAGCTATTTCTGCACGAAGCTCAAACACATCAATTAGTGCGTCAATTGGAAGAAGGCAAACTAGATTGCTTAGTTTTAGCTTCGGTTGATGAAACTGCGCCATTTAAAGAGATCGAAGTGTATCAAGAGCCATTAAGTGTCGCAGTGCCATGTGACCACGAGTGGGCCTCTCTCGACCATGTTGATATGTTGGAGCTGAATGGTAAAACCGTTTTAGCGTTGGGAGACGGCCACTGTCTGCGAGATCAAGCGTTAGGTTTTTGTTTTGCCGCTGGTGCAAAAGACGATGAGCGTTTTAAAGCCACCAGCTTGGAGACGTTACGCAATATGGTTGCTGCCGGTGCGGGGATTACGTTATTGCCTCAGCTTTCTATCCCTAATGAGAAGCAAAAAGATGGCGTATGCTACGTACCAGCTGTTAACCCAACACCCTCGCGTAATATCGTTCTCGTATATCGTCCGGGCTCACCATTACGAGCTAGGTTTGAAGCTTTAGCAGCGAAGATTAAAGAGGTGTTGGCTTCTTATCCATCATTGAATGCTGCAGCATAAGAAGCAGACATAAAAAAGGGAGAGCTTGATGCTCTCCCTTGTGCTTTTGTGATTTAGAACAGTTCTTCTGCGCCAGAGCCTGAAGAGTAAATACTATCTTCTAAACGGTCGCCAGCGTATTCGGTAGGCTCCGTGCCTTTTTCAAAGTATTCGAACATTGATGTGCTATCTACCTTGTGCGTTAGCATACCGCTGTTGCGATCAATACGAACTCGAATAATATCCTCTGGAATATTTTTACCTTGCTCCGGCGTCCCTTCTAGCGCAACACGCATGAAGTCAATCCAAGCAGGCTCTGCGGTTTTCGCACCCGACTCGGCACCAGAAATTTGGCCTTGCCCTAGGTTGCTGTTAACAGTGGTGCGGCCAAGTGCACGTGAGTGATCATCAAAGCCAACCCAAGCTATCGCAACGACACCAGGTCCATAGCCATTGTACCAAGCATCCTTGGAATCATTCGTTGTACCCGTTTTACCCCCGATATCACGACGACCAAGTTTTTGCGCGCGCCAGCCTGTACCATTCCAACCTGTGCCTTCACGCCAGTTACCGCCACCCCAAATGTTGCTGTACATCATCTCACGCATTAAGAATGCATTCTGTTCGGAGATAACTTGCGGTGCATATTGAGGTTCATCATTTTCAAGGGCATTGTCTGTTGCAAGGCCGTCAATTGCGACGTCTTGTTCGCCAAATTCATCAGCGTAGCGATTTTCTGGCTGCTCGCTCATTTGTGGACAATCCTTATGACAAACACTCTTTGGGTTGGCTTTAAACAGTACTTCACCGAATGCATCTTCCACGCGTTCTACATAGAATGGTTCAACGTAATAACCACCGTTTGCAAACACAGAGTAACCTTGTGCCACTTTCATTGGTGTTAAGCTGCCAGCTCCGAGTGCGATGGTCTCAGAGCGTGGTACTTGGTTAATATCAAAACCGAAACGAGTAAGGTACTGACGTGTCTCCTCGAGGCCAACTTCACGGAGTGTACGTACTGCCATGACGTTTTTTGATTGAGCTAAGCCGAGGCGAAGACGCGTTGGACCACCATAAGTCGGTGGTGAGTTTTTTGGTCGCCAAGCTGAACCAGAACCTGCATCCCACTTGTTAATCGGCGCATCGTTAATCAAAGTGGCTAGAGTCAGTCCTTTGTCAATTGCTGCCGAGTAGATGAAAGGCTTGATACTTGAACCAACCTGACGCACTGACATGGTTGCACGGTTAAACTTGCTGTGAACAAAGTTGAAACCACCAACCAGCGACAATATCGCGCCATTTTCTGGGTTCATCGCAACAAACGCGGTGTTTGCTGTCGGCACTTGGCTCAGTTTCCAGCTCAGTGTTGTGTTGTCATCTTCATCGGTTTCACTTACTTCGCGAACCCAAACTTGTTGACCTGTCGCTAGCACATCATGCGCTGACTTTGGTGTTGAGCCTTGGCGGTTATCGGTAATGTACTTACGCGCCCAGTGCATTCCAGTCCAAGGGATGGTTTGCTCTTCATGGTTCTTAACCCATACTTGCGCCGTCTTATCATCGACTTTCGTCACAACCGCAGGGTAAAGGTCACCATAAGTTGGCTGTTTCTTCAGGTGCTTTTCTATTTGCTCATTGCCCCAGGCTGCTTCCCCTTCTTTCCAAAGCACACTTTCTGCACCACGGTAGCCATGACGTTCATCGTATGACAAGAGGTTATTTACCGCAGACGTATTTGCAGCATCTTGCAGTTTAGAGTCCACAGTCATGTAGATATTCAAGCCAGAGGTGTAAGCTTCTTCTTCACCGTACTCTTTTACTGCCCATGCACGAGCCAACTCTGCTACGTAAGGCGCTGAAAGCTCAATTTCAGCGCTATGATAACGCGCCACAATAGGTTCATTGCGTGCTTCGTCATACTGCTCTTGTGTAATGTATTTCTCATCAAGCATTCGCATTAATACAACGTTACGGCGTTTTGTTGCGCGCTCAAGAGAGTAAATTGGGTTCATGGTTGATGGCGCTTTTGGCATACCAGCGAGTGTTGCAATCTCACTTAACGTCAATTCATCAAGGCTCTTGCCAAAATACACTTGAGCGGCAGCACCAAAGCCATATGAGCGGTAACCAAGGAAGATTTTATTGACATAAAGCTCCATGATTTCTTGCTTACTTAAAAGCTGCTCAATATGGATAGCAATAAAAATCTCTTTAATCTTACGCATGATCTTCTTCTCATTAGATAAGAAGAAGTTACGAGCTAGCTGTTGCGTAATCGTACTTGCACCCTGTTTAGCCGAGCCTGAAACCGCAACAACAACAGCTGCACGAGTGATGCCGATAGGGTCGATACCGGGATGCTCGTAGAAACGGCTATCTTCGGTTGCGATGAGCGCGTGAATTAAGTCTTGAGGAATTTCGTCATAAGTAACAGGAATACGACGCTTTTCACCGAACTGTGCGATCAGCTTCCCGTCTTGACTAAACACCTTCATAGGTGTTTGTAATTCAACGTCTTTTAGAGTTGCAACATCTGGCAATTCAGGCTTCACGTACTGATAGAAGCCAAATATTGTGGTGACTCCAAGAATTATGCAAATCAATGTTAAAAATAATAAACGCTTTATGAACTTCACCGGAGAATCCCTGATTGGTTGAGGCTGTGTAACGGCAAACCCTTGTACTCTTAGGTCAAAAATTTAGCACATAAGAGATATTAACTCTTATTTGGATGCTAATAACAACCTTTGCACGAAGAAATTTCGGAGCGAGAGTAAGAGATGGATAAGCTAATCGTTACCGGCATCGATATAGGCCATAACAGCCTCAAAGCCGTAGTACTTAAACCCACAGGCAACAATTACGCTCTGTTGGGTTACAAAGAAATATTACTAAAGGAAGGTATTGTCGCTGAAAATAACACCATAAATCATCAAGAAATTGTAAAGACCCTCAAGCAGATAAAAAAAGAACTGCCTTTTGGCGCTAAAAAAGTTGCGATTTCAGTTCCTGATAACTCGGTAATTAGCAAGAAACTGCAAATAGAACAAAATCTTGAAGAGAGTGAAGTTGAGTTTGCAGTGATACAAGCCTTTTCTCATCAATCGCCATTCCCTGTCGAAGAGCTGAGTTTAGACTTCGTTCGTCTTCGCGCTGAGGGCGGGCAGAGTGGCAGTGATAGCTATCAAGTGTTTGCGACAAGAAAAGATGTGGTAGAAGGCCGAGTCGATGCATTACAAAAGTCCGGACTAAAACCTGTTTTAGTGGACGTGCATTCGCAAAGCCTTGGTCATATCTGGAAGCTCACCGCCGATCGCTTTCCTGACAAAAACAAATACTGCTTACTCGATATTGGCACCTTATCGAGCTCCTTCACCATGTTTACCGAACAAGGTGAACTGTTTCACAAAGAGTTTGCTTACGGCACACGCGGAGTAAACAGCGCTTCTCCAGTCGATTTTCTGTCCGATGATGCTCAGGAGAAAACAGAGCTGTTTAACCGTCAAATCGTAGAGCGAGTAAAGCGCCAGATGCAGCTCTATACCTCAATCAATGGCTCACAAAACATCAAGGGTATCTGGTTATCAGGGGAAGGGGCCTCCACTCCCATGCTCGCAGAGGAGTTGTCTCAACAATTGTCGTTAGAGTGTGAATTGCTAAATCCGCTAGGGCTATTTGAGATGAAGGTGTCTAAGCGTAAGCGTCGTGCTGTGGATTGGCAGCATTTCTCAACAGCAGCCGGACTGG
Source organism: Vibrio sp. 704 (assembly GCF_033339295.1). Taxonomy (NCBI): domain Bacteria; kingdom Pseudomonadati; phylum Pseudomonadota; class Gammaproteobacteria; order Vibrionales; family Vibrionaceae; genus Vibrio; species Vibrio sp. 704. Next base: position 26,864 of record NZ_JAWOUH010000026.1, read on the forward strand.
CCGTTCGTGGCATTCATTGGCTAGGAGGCGCCCGTGCTTTATCGCATTAATTTACTTCCTTGGCGAGAGAATCAAAGAGAAGAGCACCGACGTCGTTTCATCAGTTTGGTCGCATTAGGCATGTTGGTCGCTGTTGGCATCCAGTGGGGTATTGGAAAGTTTTTTGAGTACCAACAAGATCAACAACAGGAGCGGCTCGATTACCTCACTCACTACATTGCCGAACTCGACCAGCGTATTGAAGCAATGAAAATTGCAGAGCTAGAGCACAGCAAAATCCTCGAACGTCTAAAGGTCGTTGAAGGTTTACAAAACGGACGAAACAAAACGACCGAGTTCATGAACTTAATGCCTGCCGTTATCCCTGAAGGTGTATATGTCGACAAGATCAAAATGAATGATCTGGAAATTGAGATCTCTGGGATCTCTGATAGCACTCCAAAACTTGCCACGATGCTGGACAACATGGAGCGCTCGGCCAAGTTGAACGACGTAGAAATGCATTCCATCGTTCACGGCAAAGCCCGTTTTGGGAAAGAGTTTCAAACATTCAAAGTGTCTTTCATGTTCAAAGTAACGGAGAAGAAATTGGAGGCTCAACGTGGTTGATTGGCAGGATCTCGAAATAGATGAAATGGCCGAGTGGCCATTGTTGCCCCAGATTGTAGTAATCGCACTTCTGATCATGGCGATTCAAGGCTTAGGTTATTGGTTTTACCTTAAACCGAAAGACGAACAGTTGAATCACTTGATTCAGCAGGAGCAGACACTCAAGGTGGCATTGAAGATCAAAGCGAACAAAGTGGCAGCGTTGCCTCAGCTTCAATCTCAATTGGATGAACTTACCACTCGTTACGAGTTATTACTGCAACAACTGCCTGCGCAAAAAGAGCTGGCTACAATGCTCGCTTCAGTGAATGAGCTTGGCATCGACAATAAGCTGACTTTCACCCGAATCGACTGGGGCGAAAAACAATCAGAGCACTTCCTTTATCGTCTCCCTTTAAACATAGAGTTAACGGGCGACTTTCATGACATCGGCCATTTTTCTCAGGCAATAGCGACGCTACCTCGAATCATCACGTTTAAAGATGTGACTTGGCAACGTGTCAGCCAAGAGAGCGAAACCCTGCACTTTCGGGTGCGTGCTAATACCTATCAGTTTAAGCCGGAGGAGACGAAAAATGACAAGTAAGTCTTTGTTGCTGGTACTGATGGGTTCTCTATTGATGGGCTGCCAGGCGAATGATGAATCATTGACGGATTTTATTCGAGGAGTGGAAACACAGGCGCGTCGAGAGGTCGAGAAGCTTAAGCCCGCAGACAAGTATGTTGCAGTCACGTACGCACCGGAAGTACAGCGTGCACCCTTTGAATTACCCAAAGAAGCCACCATCGCGACTCAGCCAGTTGCAAGAAAAGATTGTTGGCAACCGCCCTCAAGAAGGCGAACTGGCAAATTAGAAAAATTCCCATTAAGCCAATTACGTTTGAAAGGTGTCATGGGCATGGATAACACGGTTTCTGGCCTCGTTCAGGCTCCCAATGGCACCGTCTATAAAGTTAAGCCGGGTCAATACCTCGGACGCAATAATGGCAAAGTGACACATGTCAGCCACTCCTATTTGTTGATTAATGAAACGTTGCCCGACGGCTTAGGATGTTGGCAAAAACGTAAAGTTAAGTTGGCTTTGAGATAGCCCCATTTATTTTTGATATTGAGTAATGAAAATGAGACAAGGATTAACACGTACACCAAGGATACTTACTGGGCTCTTCTCCTTATGGTTGTTTGTATTTTTAGCCCCTTTAGCGGCAGCTGAAGAAGTTTCGTCCAATGCCCTAAAAAGTATCGACTTTCGAACTAATAAAGATAAAGACGCCGTGATTGTCGTCGAATTGGCGTCACCGGCCGCGATTGTAGATATCAAGCGTGTACAGGAAGGGTTAAGTATCGATTTGCTTAACACTTCAGTAAAAGACGAGCAATTGTATCTCCTAGACGTGAAAGACTTTTCGACTGTGGTTGAGAGCGTAGAAGTGTTTCGCGACACCTCGACGACGCGCTTGGTTGCGCACATCAATGAAGAATACATGCATGATTACCGTTTAACGGGGCGTTTTTTGGAAATCAAAGTAGCGAAGATCAAACCCAATGAGAAAACCCCAGATAAAAGCATTTTAGAAAGAGAAGGTAAGCTTATTTCGATTAACTTCCAAGATATTCCTGTGCGAAACGTCTTGCAGCTTATTGCTGATTACAACCAATTCAATTTGGTTGTCTCCGACTCTGTAGAAGGCAACCTCACGCTTCGTCTTGATGGTGTCCCTTGGCAGCAAGTGCTGGATATTATTTTGCAAGTTAAGGGGTTAGATAAGCGTGTTGATGGCAACGTGATTTTAGTTGCTCCGACTGATGAGCTGGACTTGCGTGAGAAGCAGCAGTTAGAAAAACAAAAATTGACGGAAGAAATGGGAGAGCTTTCATCTGAAATCATCAAAGTTAATTTTGCTAAAGCATCAGACATTGCGGAGATGATCAATGGTGAAGGAAATATCAGCATGCTGTCAGAGCGCGGCAGTATGACCATTGATGAGCGAACTAACTCGTTATTGATTAGAGAGTTACCTGAAAACATCGAGGTGATTCGAGAAATTATTGAGTCTTTGGATATTCCAGTTAAACAGGTTCAAATTGAGGCGCGTATTGTGACCATCAATGAAGGTAACATGGACGAGTTAGGGATTCGTTGGGGTTTTACGTCTATTAATGGCAGTAATACAGTGGGTGGTTCTATTGAGAACAACCTCGCCACGATCGGTCTCTATAATGGAGAAGGGGGTGATGACGGTGGTGACGGTGATGGAGTAGGGATCGATGACTTCCTAAATGTAAACTTAGCTGCAACCAGCCCGAATGCGACCAGCATTGCTTTTCAGGTCGCAAAGTTAGGTTCAGACACCTTGTTGGATCTTGAGCTTTCTGCGCTGCAACAAGAGTCTAAAGCTGAGATTATCTCGAGCCCACGTTTGATCACTACCAATAAGAAACCTGCCTATATCGAACAAGGTACAGAGATTCCTTACCTAGAGTCATCATCAAGTGGTGCAACGACGGTGACGTTCAAAAAGGCGGTATTAAGTTTGAAGGTAACCCCGCAAATCACACCGGATAACCGCTTAGTATTGGATTTAAGTGTCACGCAAGATAGACCAGGACAAGTCGTGAAGACAGGCACTGGTGAAGCTGTTGCGATTGATACTCAACGTATCGGGACGCAAGTGTTAGTGAATAACGGTGAAACGGTCGTTCTTGGTGGTATTTTTCAGCACAGCATTACTAACTCGGTGGACAAAGTGCCTTTGTTGGGCGACCTGCCGCTATTAGGTGCTCTTTTTCGTCGAAGTTATGAGAATGTTGGCAAAAGTGAGCTGTTAATTTTCGTCACGCCTAAGGTGGTGATTCAGTAGTTCTGTCTCGGGAAAAACTGATTAAATCAAAAATAAAGTTGCAATAGTGGCACCATGCTTGGATAATTTCGGGTCTTATCACGAATTATCTGTGAGGAACTGGTGCCACAAGCCTTGTAGAACAGCAGTTTAGCTGTGTTTTCTTGTGGCGATCTTATTGAATCAATGTTGTAAATTACTGCTAAACATGGCTGAGAAACGTAATATTTTCCTTGTTGGCCCAATGGGCGCCGGCAAAAGTACAATTGGTAGACATCTAGCACAGCAACTGCATATGGAGTTTGTTGACTCCGATACAGTGATCGAAGAACGCACTGGTGCAGACATCTCTTGGGTTTTTGATGTAGAAGGTGAAGAAGGCTTCCGCAAGCGTGAAGAAGCGGTACTTGAAGACCTAACACAAGAGCAAGGCATCGTGCTTGCGACTGGCGGTGGCTCTGTTAAGAGCAAAGAAAACCGCAATCGTCTTTCGGCACGTGGTGTTGTTGTTTACTTAGAAACGACGATTGAAAAGCAACTTGCGCGTACAAACCGCGACAAGAAGCGTCCTTTACTTCAAACGGATAACCCTCGCGAAGTACTGGAGCAATTAGCTGAAGAACGTAATCCTTTATATGAAGAAGTAGCGGATTACACTGTTCGCACTGACGATCAAAGTGCAAAAGTGGTAGCCAACCAGATCGTAAAAATGCTAGAAGAGAGATAAGTCTTTATCTTTTTTTTAATTGGAGCAAACCGATGGAACGGATTACGGTCAACCTAGCTGAGCGTAGCTACCCAATCTCTATTGGCGCCGGGTTATTTGAGGACCCGGCGTACCTCTCTCAAGTTCTCTCAAACAAAAATGCAAAACAAAAAGTTGTTGTGATCAGTAATGTCACAGTGGCGCCTTTGTATGCAGACAAAATTTTAAAGCAACTCGAGCAGCTCGGTTGTAGTGCATCCTTGTTAGAATTGCCTGATGGTGAACAGTACAAAAACTTGGATGTATTTAATCAAGTAATGAACTTCTTACTGGAAGGGAGTTATGCTCGTGATGTTGTGATCATCGCGTTAGGTGGTGGTGTTATTGGCGACCTTGTGGGTTTTGCGTCTGCCTGTTACCAGCGTGGGGTCGACTTTATTCAAATACCGACCACATTACTATCCCAAGTGGACTCTTCGGTTGGTGGAAAAACCGCGGTTAACCATCCGTTGGGTAAGAACATGATAGGTGCGTTTTACCAACCTAAAGCCGTGATCATTGATACGAACTGCCTGTCGACGTTGCCTGAACGTGAGTTCGCTGCGGGTATCGCCGAAGTCATTAAGTACGGCATTATTTACGATGCAGATTTTTTTGTATGGTTAGAAGACAATCTTGAGCGCTTGTATGCGTTGGATGAAGAAGCACTAACTTATGCGATCGCACGTTGCTGTGAAATAAAAGCGGAAGTGGTGGCTCAGGATGAGAAAGAATCGGGCATCCGTGCTTTGCTTAACTTAGGTCACACCTTTGGTCATGCGATTGAAGCGGAACTTGGCTATGGCAATTGGCTGCATGGTGAAGCGGTATCTTCCGGCACTGTTATGGCGGCCAAAACGTCGCATCTACGCGGTCTGATCTCGGAAGAGCAATTTGAGCGTATTGTTGCGATTTTGCGTCGTGCAAAACTGCCTGTGCATACTCCAGACAGTATGAATTTCGATGACTTCATCAAGCACATGATGCGAGATAAGAAAGTCCTCTCTGGTCAATTACGATTGGTTTTGCCTACAGGCATTGGCACTGCCGAGGTAATTGCTGATACGACGCAAGACGTACTCAAACAGGCGATAGACTTCGGTCGCGATATTTAACCTTGTAATGGCGCCTTTGGGCGTCATTCTTGTAGTGTATTAAGGTTATTAGATGAGTGTTGCTCACGTACTGGAATTAGATTCTCAAATCGAGTTGCTTGATAGATTAGGTCTACTGACTAACTTTGGTTCCAATCTCATTGCGATTAATGGTCATGATGGGTACGGGAAATCTTGGCTAGCGCAGCGATACCTTGAAGTGGGTGCCAGTAACAAGAATCAATGTTTGTTACTTTGTCATTCTAATCAAGACGATGTGCAGCATCGCGTCCTTATTTTGAGTCAACTGGTTTCAGACGCATTGTTTAATCAGCAAGAGCCTTTACTTGATAGCCTTGAAAGGCTTTTAGGTGATGAGCCGTGTGACATTGCAATTGTTGTAGATGATGCGCATTTATTGAGTGAGACACTTATCTCTGAGCTTTGGATGCTGGTCTTAGAGGCGCACCATAAGCCAAATTGGACCATCAATATCCTACTGTTTACACAGTCTGGACGTTTAGAAGGTTTGCTAGCACGTCTCAGTTATGGACAAGAGATAAAGCCTGTTGAGCTTGATATTGATATGTTGTCCGAAGTGGAAGCTCGTCGTTTCTTTGAGTCACTTGTTGCGCGCTACGTCGATGATGAGTCTGAGAAACGGGTTCGAGATGCATTTAAAAAAGTCGACCCAGTACCGGGTGACATCATGGCGTTAGGAGAGATGAAAGTGGAAAAAAGGATCATTATCCGCTCGATTGTCGGTTCACCCCTGAATATTGCGTTGGTGGTATTAGTATTACTGTTGCTTGCTGCTGGTGGCTATTGGTGGATGCTTAGTCAACCAAGTCCTGATGATAAAGCGCAGCAAATTGCTGGCAGTTTAGAGCAAACGGCTATTCCAACTTTTGAAGAGTCAGGAATCAGTGCAGCGCAGTCTTCACTGATTCCTGTAACCGATGGCTCTAGCAGTCTTGATAAGTCTGGTGCGGTTGATGATTCTGATTCATTACCGCCAGCAGTGACAGAAGAAGTAGCGAGCGTAGGCAGTGATGACAATCAACAAAGAGTGGTGATTGAGTCGAATGTGGTCGATGCATTGCTTGAAGGTAAAGCTGATTCAGCAGACACAAAAGCGATTGATGATGTCGTAGGTACTGAGAAGACAGAAACCGCCGATGAAACTAGCTCCCCTTTGATTAAAGTCGTAAAACCGAATCAAGATATGACGCAAGCACCTGCTCAGTCAGAAGAGGGTGAGGCAAACCAACCTGTTGTGAAATTTTCATTTGCTCGTGAAGAACTAAAAGCGCTATCGCCAAGAGCTTATACTTTACAACTCGCGGCTATGACCTCAATGGAAGATGTACAATCCTTTCTCAATGAGCATCAACTGAATAATCAAGTGCGAATTTATCCTACCGTTCGTAATGACACCGAGTGGTATATCATCACATATCAAGATTATCCGACAATTCAAATGGCTCGTGATGCCGTCGCAAGCTTGCCAGATTCGGTTAAGTCGGTGAGTCCTTGGGCAAAATCACTCCGTCAGGTTCACCGTGAAATTGAACGAGTGAAATAAACCTGAGCTTCCCTGAAAAATATGTTACATTCCGCAGCCTTAATTTTTGGTCGATAGATAGAGCAGTAGATGAAAAAGCAACGAGCCTTTCTTAAATGGGCAGGAGGAAAATACGGACTGGTTGAAGACATCCAACGTCATTTGCCGCCGGCTCGAAAGCTAGTTGAACCTTTTGTTGGTGCGGGCTCAGTGTTTCTGAATACCGATTATGACCATTATCTACTTGCAGATATCAATCCAGATTTGATCAATCTGTACAACCTGCTGAAAGAACGCCCTGAAGAGTATATCTCTGAAGCGAAGCGTTGGTTTGTCGCTGAGAACAACCGCAAAGAAGCCTACCTACACATTCGCGCTGAGTTTAATAAAACCGATGACGTGATGTACCGCTCTTTAGCGTTTTTGTATATGAACCGCTTTGGTTTTAATGGCCTATGCCGTTACAACAAAAAAGGTGGCTTCAATGTACCGTTTGGCTCTTACAAAAAGCCGTATTTCCCTGAGGCGGAATTGGAGTTTTTTGCAGAAAAAGCCAAAAAAGCTACGTTTGTTTGTGAAGGTTATCCTGAAACATTTCGTCGTGCGCGCAAAGGGAGCGTCGTGTATTGCGATCCACCTTATGCGCCGCTTTCAAATACGGCAAATTTCACCTCATACGCAGGTAATGGTTTCACGTTGGACGACCAAGCTGCATTAGCCGACATTGCTGAAAGAACAGCGACTGAACGTGGCATTCCTGTGTTGATTTCTAACCACGACACTACCTTGACACGTCGGTTGTATCACGGCGCGGATCTTAATGTGGTAAAAGTAAAGCGTACCATTAGCCGTAATGGTAACGGTCGTAATAAAGTTGATGAGCTACTTGCGCTTTTTCATGCCCCAGACATGGATAAATCAAGCTCTTAATTCTCACACTATTATATCTAAATAGTGGATCTCCCCACTGGCTTCGGTAGAATTGCGCGCAGATTGTTTGCTCATTACTACTGAGGTCAGGTATGAAAGATTTTCTTATTGCTCCATCCATTTTATCGGCAGATTTTGCTCGTCTCGGTGAAGATGTAGAAAAAGTACTCGCAGCGGGTGCGGATGTGGTGCATTTCGACGTTATGGATAACCACTATGTACCAAACCTGACTTTTGGTGCGCCTGTGTGTAAAGCACTACGCGATTATGGCATCACAGCGCCAATCGATGTTCACCTAATGGTGAAACCCGTTGACCGTATTATTCCTGATTTCGCAAAAGCGGGTGCGTCGATGATTACGTTCCATGTAGAAGCTTCTGATCATGTAGACCGTACACTGCAGTTAATTAAAGAGCACGGCTGTCAGGCTGGTGTGGTACTAAACCCAGCAACGCCACTTGCAAGTCTTGAGTTTATTATGGATAAAGTCGACATGATTCTACTGATGTCGGTAAACCCTGGTTTTGGTGGTCAATCATTCATTCCTCATACACTAGATAAACTGCGTGCCGTTCGTAAGATGATTGACGAGTCTGGTCGTGATATCCGCTTAGAAATCGATGGCGGTGTGAAGGTTGACAACATTCGTGAAATTGCAGAAGCGGGCGCAGACATGTTTGTTGCAGGCTCGGCGATTTTCGGTGAGCCAGATTACAAACAAGTGATCGATCAAATGCGCGCTGAACTAGCTGAAGTTAAATAAGCACCGATAATCCAGCGCAATAACACGCTGATTTTAAAGGCTGCCATGTTGTTGGCAGCCTTTGTGTTTTCTAGTATTAGAAGAAATTAAATATCCGCTGCGATGAGCAAATAATCACTTGCCTATTTTACGCCCTTTCTGTACTATTCGTGCTCCTTAAACTCAGTCAATTATCTTTAGTTCCTTGCTTCCTCTGGACGACTGAGCCATTTGTGGAAGCTGAATAATCCGTAAGGAGCAACCAATGCGTCATTACGAAATCGTATTCATGGTGCACCCAGATCAAAGCGAGCAAGTTGCTGGCATGATCGAGCGTTACACTGGTTCAATCACTGAAGCTGGCGGTAAAATCCACCGTCTAGAAGACTGGGGCCGTCGTCAACTGGCTTACCCAATCAACAAGCTTCACAAAGCTCACTACGTTCTTATGAACGTTGAAGCTGACCAAGCTGTAATTGATGAGCTAGAAACTGCTTTCCGTTTCAACGATGCAGTTCTACGTAACATGATCATGCGTACTAAAGCAGCGATCACTGAGCAATCTATCATGCTTAAGCAAAAAGAAGAGCGTGCTCCACGTCGTGAAGAGCGTTCTGAAGCTAAGCCTGAAGCTAAGTCAGAAGCTGCTGAGTAAGTTTTCTTATGGCCAATCGAATGGAGCTGAGCGGCACCATTGCCAAACCGCCCATTCGTAGTAAAAGCCCTGGTGGCATTGAACACTGTCGGTTTTGGCTGGAGCATCGCTCTACTATTATCGAAGCTGACTTACCTCGACAAGTTTATTGTCGTATGCCGGTAGTCGTCAGCGGGCTTGGGTCACAAGCACTAACTCAGAATTTAGTTCAAGGCAGTAACATTAAGGTAAGTGGTTTTGTCACTTATCAAACCGGCCGAAATGGCGTGGGAAAATTAGTGTTACACGCCGACAACATTACTCAAATTTAAGATCAGGAGATAGCCCATGGCTCGTTTCTTCCGTCGTCGTAAATTCTGCCGTTTCACTGCAGAAGGCGTACAAGAGATTGATTACAAAGACGTAGCAACTCTTAAAAACTACATCACTGAAGCTGGTAAAATCGTACCTAGCCGTATCACTGGTACAAGCGCTAAGTACCAGCGTCAACTAGCACGTGCTATCAAGCGTTCACGCTACCTAGCTCTACTACCGTACACTGACAAGCATCAGTAATCGGTTCATTTTATTAAGAAAGAGGATTAAGCAATGCAAGTTATTCTACTTGATAAAATTGGTAACCTAGGTGGTCTTGGCGATACTGCAAACGTTAAATCTGGCTACGCTCGTAACTTCCTTATCCCACAAGGTAAAGCAGTTATGGCAACTAAAGCTAACGTTGAAATGTTTGAAGCTCGTCGTGCTGAACTAGAAGCTAAAGTTGCTGAGCAACTAGCTGCTGCAGAAGCTCGCGCAGAGAAAGTTAACGCTCTAGAAGCGGTAGTTATCGCTTCTAAAGCTGGTGACGAAGGCAAACTATTCGGTTCTATCGGTACTCGTGACATCGCTGACGCTATCACAGCTGCAGGCGTTGAAGTTGCTAAGAGCGAAGTTCGCCTTCCTGAAGGTGCTCTACGTAACACTGGTGAGTTCGAGATCAGCGTTCAACTTCACTCTGAAGTTTTCGCGACAGTTAACCTACAAGTTGTTGCTGCTGAGTAATTCAGTATCAAGACGAAATACTAAAAAGCACCTCCTCGGAGGTGCTTTTTTTATTTCTAAAACTGAGAGAAAAAGGGTTAAAAAGCGAAAAGTAAATTAACGGAAAATACGCTGTCCGCTTTGCTTAAGCCTTCAGGCACTTTATCGTGATACTGACGAGAGTGCGCCAGTTTCAGTGCAATATCTTCAGTAATATCATTGGTTACACTGAGTTCACTATCAGTACGTGTGTTACTTCTACCTGTTACCAACGTAATATCAGCTGCGAAACTTAAATTATCCAACGCATGCCAAGTTGTGTTGATATTTCCTCGAAAAATGCCTTCTCTAACGATATCGGGAAAGACAATATCGTCATCATCTATTTCGTCTAAGTTTGGCTCTTGATAGCGAAAACCAGGGCCTACTTCTACCTCTAAAATGAAGTTCTCAGTGTAGGAGAACTGGTAACCCAAACCACCTGACAACGTATAGTCTTTAAAATAAGCACTGTAGCGAGAATCCACTCCTTTAAAGCTGCCATACAAATACGTCTTAGGGCCTAACTTGTAGTCACTCTGCAGGGAATAGGTGGATGAGCGTTTGTCTTCTTCACCGTCTTTGTACAAGTTGTAGTACTTCCATTCACCATTAGAACGGTGTCGACCTGACGTATATTCAGCACTCAAACGAGCATTCAGGGAACGAGAGTCCGTGTTACCTGTGTGAGCTTGATAGCCGAACTCCACCTCGGTTTTTAGTGGGTCGGGTACATCAATATTTTGCTCTGGCTGTACTGATTCGTCAGCATACGATGCACTAGCGCACAGTAGGCTAAAGCTAAGTAACCAGTATCGGGACACATCAACCTCGAACGTAATCAAAAAGGAGGGGCATGATACTGATACAGATATTTGGTTGGGTCAATGGTAGGTTAATTTTTATTAGAGCTAGGCGGAAGAACCAGGCTATTACCTGGGTGGTTCACATGATGATTTCTTAACAAGTAATTGTCGCTTCGGGGAAGCATCTCAGTTAGGTTAAGGTTATAATCGTGGGTCATAGTAGTTATCGAGCAAAGTCATGGCGGAAAACAGAAATCGCAAACCTTCAGACAGTCAGGTCGACGCAATCAAAGTGCCACCTCACTCACTAGAAGCCGAGCAATCAGTAATTGGTGGTCTTTTACTGGATAATGAACGTTGGGACACCGTTGCCGAACGTGTTGTGAGCAGTGATTTCTATAGTCGTCCACACCGCCTGATTTTTGAAGGTGTAAAAACCATTCTTGAAGCGGGTAAACCTCTCGATCTTATTACTTTATCGGAGTATCTAGAGCGTCACGAGTTGTTAGAAGATGTAGGCGGTTTTGCTTACCTCGCTGACTTGGCGAAGAATACGCCAAGTGCAGCTAACATCAATGCGTATGCTGATATTGTCGCTGAGCGTGCGATTGTTCGTGGCCTTATTGGTGTCGCGAATGAAATTGCGGACGCGGGCTATGACCCTCAAGGTCGCAGTTCTGAAGATTTAATAGACATGGCGGAGAGTAAAGTTTTTGCTATCGCCGAGTCTCGAACTAGTGAAAACGAAGGACCACAAAACGTCGACAACATCCTCGAAAAGACGTTAGAACGTATCGAGTTGTTGTATAAAACGCCACAAGATGGTGTTACGGGGGTCGATACCGGTTTCACAGATCTCAATAAGAAAACCGCAGGTTTGCAAGGCTCTGATTTGGTGATTGTCGCAGCGCGTCCATCGATGGGTAAAACGACCTTTGCGATGAACTTGTGTGAAAATGCGGCCATGCAACAAGAAAAGCCCGTACTTATTTTCTCGTTAGAGATGCCAGCTGAACAGTTGATGATGCGTATGTTGGCCTCTTTGTCTCGTGTAGACCAAACCAAGATCCGTACGGGTCAGCTAGATGACGAAGATTGGGCGCGTATTTCTTCTACTATGGGTATCCTGATGCAGAAGAAAAATATGTACATTGATGATAGCTCTGGTCTAACTCCGACCGAAGTGCGTTCGCGCGCTCGCCGTATCGCTCGTGAACATGGCGGTCTATCGATGATCATGGTCGACTACCTTCAGTTGATGCGCGTGCCTTCGTTAACCGATAACCGTACTCTTGAGATTGCTGAGATCTCTCGCTCTCTTAAGGCGCTGGCAAAAGAGCTAAATGTGCCTGTTGTGGCACTGTCGCAGCTAAACCGTTCCCTAGAGCAACGTGCGGATAAACGACCAGTAAACTCGGACTTGCGTGAATCCGGTTCCATCGAGCAGGATGCCGACTTGATCATGTTCATCTACCGTGATGAGGTTTATCACCCAGATAGTCCGTACAAAGGTACGGCCGAAATCATTATTGGTAAACAGCGTAACGGTCCTATCGGCTCTGTTCGCCTCACTTTCCAAGGTCAACATTCGCGTTTCGACAACTACGCGGGTCCTGCATTCGATATTGATGATGAGTAATTCCATGAGCTATATGAAAGCGGCCAAGGCGTGCATTGATTTGTCTGCGTTGCAGCACAACTTACAGCGCGTAAAAGCTCAAGCGCCACAAAGTAAAGTGATGGCTGTCGTCAAGGCCAATGGTTATGGTCACGGATTACGTCATGTCGCAAAACATGCTAACCATGCGGATGCGTTTGGCGTGGCTCGCATTGAAGAAGCATTGCAACTGCGCGCTTGTGGAGTAGTAAAGCCGATTCTATTGCTAGAAGGTTTTTACTCTCCTGGTGATTTACCTGTTCTTGTGACGAACAACATCCAAACCGTGGTGCACTGTGAAGAGCAGCTTATCGCCTTGGAGCAAGCAGACCTTGAAACTCCGGTTGTCGTGTGGCTGAAGATTGACAGTGGCATGCACCGCCTTGGGGTTCGTCCTGAACAATATGACGACTTTGTAACGCGGCTGAAGGAGTGTCCAAATGTAGCGAAACCGTTGCGTTACATGAGCCACTTTGGCTGTGCAGATGAGCTGGATAGCGATATTACCCCACAACAGATTGAGCTGTTTAAATCGTTGACTTCTGGTTGCCAAGGGGAACGTTCACTGGCGGCATCTGCGGGGTTATTGGCATGGCCTCAAAGCCATTTAGATTGGGTTCGTCCGGGTATTATCATGTATGGTGTGTCGCCATTCGATGACAAAACGGCGCAAGATCTTGGGTATCAGCCTGTCATGACACTTAAATCCCACCTTATTGCGGTACGTGAAGTGAAGAAGGGCGAAAGTGTTGGCTATGGTGGTATTTGGACCAGTGAGCGAGATACAAAAGTTGGGGTCATCGCTGTAGGGTATGGCGACGGTTACCCAAGAAGTGCTCCAAACGGTACGCCGGTGTGGGTTAATGGCCGTAAAGTACCTATTGCAGGTCGAGTTTCCATGGATATGCTGACGGTCGATTTGGGACCAGACGCAACGGATAAAGTCAGCGACGAAGCGATTCTTTGGGGGAAAGAGCTCCCAGTAGAAGAAGTGGCGGGTCACATTGGTACGATTGCGTATGAACTCGTGACTAAGCTAACGCCTCGCGTCGAGATGGAATACTCCAAATAAACAACGAAAGGCTAACCCAAGGTTAGCCTTTGTTTTATCTACTCACCGTTAATCGTAGCAATAACGCGGCGGCCGCCACCAAAGTCTCGATGCTCACCCAAGTAAATACCTTGCCATGTTCCTAAAGCTAATCGACCATTTTGGATTGGTACCGTCACACTACTGCCAAGCAGTGATGCTTTAATATGTGCCGGCATGTCGTCGTCACCTTCATAGGTGTGCTGATAATAAGGAGCACGCTCTGGCACAAACTTATTGAAGTGCGCTTCCATGTCCATACGCACGGTTGGATCAGCATTCTCATTTAAGGTCAAACTGGCGGAGGTGTGCTGAATAAATAAGTGTAATAAACCTACTGAAAGTTCGTTTATTTGTGGTAATTGTTGTTCAATTTCATCAGTTATCAGGTGAAAACCGCGGCTTCTCGCTTTTAATTGCAGTGTTTTTTGTGCCCACATACGTGTTCCTTTGGAAATTTATAAATTGGCGTCTATCCTATTCCAATTAGAGCCTGTCATTAGTAAATGATATGATTCTTGTCATCGTAAATGAATGTTCAATTTCAGGGCAGGGAACGTGACCTAACTCAATGTGAGTGTAAAAGCTCTCGGTCATAATTGGCGCCTGAAAAAAAATTACAAAGACTTGTTTTGTGGCAATTTGCCCAAACATCTAATTTATATTCTATTTGCTAAATCGGGGATTCCACAGTTTTCGCTAGACTGTAAGGAATGGAACCTACTGTAACATCGGGATAAAGACCATGTTGAAAAATATCAATCCAACGCAAACACAAGCTTGGAAAGCGCTAACGGCGCATTTCGAATCTGCACAAGATATGGATCTTAAAGAGCTGTTTGCTCAAGACGCAGCGCGTTTCGACAAATACTCTGCACGTTTCGGCTCAGACATCCTAGTCGATTACTCAAAGAACCTCATCAATGAGGAAACTCTGAAGCACCTGTTTGCTCTTGCGAAAGAGACCGAGCTGAAATCTGCAATTGAAGCGATGTTCAGTGGTGAAGCGATCAACCAAACAGAAGGTCGCGCTGTTCTTCACACTGCACTACGTAACCGCGCTAATACTCCAGTTATGGTAGATGGCGAAGACGTAATGCCAGCAGTGAACGCGGTTCTAGAAAAAATGAAATCATTCACTGAGCGCGTTATCGGCGGTGAATGGAAAGGTTACACAGGCAAAGCAATTACCGATATTGTGAACATCGGTATCGGCGGTTCTGACCTTGGCCCTTACATGGTGACGGAAGCTCTAGCGCCATACAAAAATCATCTAAACCTTCACTTCGTATCTAACGTTGATGGTACACACATCGTTGAAACGTTGAAGAAAGTTAACCCAGAAACGACGTTATTCTTGATCGCGTCTAAGACGTTTACAACACAAGAAACCATGACTAACGCGCACACTGCTCGTGATTGGTTCCTAGAATCGGCGGGTGATCAGGCTCATGTGGCTAAGCACTTTGCTGCGCTTTCAACAAACGCGACAGCCGTGTCTGAATTTGGTATCGATACAGCGAACATGTTTGAATTCTGGGACTGGGTTGGTGGCCGTTACTCACTATGGTCTGCGATCGGTCTATCAATTGCACTAGCAGTAGGTTTCGACAACTTCGTTGAGCTGCTTGATGGCGCTCACGAGATGGACAAGCACTTTGTATCAACAGATCTAGAAAGCAACATCCCTGTGATCCTTGCGCTTATCGGTATTTGGTACAACAACTTCCACGGTGCGGAATCAGAAGCTATTCTGCCTTACGATCAGTACATGCACCGTTTCGCGGCGTACTTCCAGCAAGGTAACATGGAATCAAACGGTAAATACGTTGACCGTGACGGCAATGCTGTAACTTACCAAACTGGCCCAATCATTTGGGGTGAACCAGGTACCAACGGTCAGCACGCGTTCTACCAGCTAATTCACCAAGGTACTAAGCTTATCCCATGTGACTTCATTGCACCTGCAATTAGCCACAACCCAGCTAGCGATCATCACCAAAAACTGATGTCTAACTTCTTCGCGCAAACTGAAGCTCTAGCGTTTGGTAAAAATGAAGAAACCGTGAAAGAAGAGTTGGTGAAAGTAGGTAAGAATGCTGAAGAAGTGGCAGCGATTGCGCCATTCAAAGTGTTTGAAGGTAACCGTCCAACAAACTCTATTCTAGTGAAGCAAATCACGCCTCGTACGCTAGGTAACTTGATCGCAATGTACGAACACAAAATTTTCGTACAAGGTGTTATCTGGAATATCTTCAGTTTTGACCAGTGGGGCGTGGAGCTAGGTAAACAACTGGCTAACCAAATCCTACCTGAGCTTGCAGACGAGTCTCAAATCAGCTCGCATGACAGCTCAACAAATGGTCTAATCAACGCATTTAAAGCGTTCAAAGCTTAATGTTTGAATAGATAAAGAAAAGGTCAGCAAATGCTGACCTTTTTATTGCCTGAGGCAAAAACAAAATAGGTTGGCCAGTGCCAACCTATTTTTTCTCTTTTATTCGAAGCAAATTTCGATAAAGGCATTTCCCCATTGGGAAGAGAAAGGCATGATAATAATTGAGCCTTCACACTTGTGGCGAATCGTATGACCTCGGCCCGAAACCACAACCGGTGTTGCCATATCAAAGTCAAAACCACTTTCCGCCAGAATGCGTTTCGCACCACCAGTAACCATGTTGGTGATCTCACCCACCATATCGGTCACTTCTTCATTGAGCCCATTTGGACGTTCACCAAGCATGTTCTGCATGATTTCTAGGGCGAGTGCTTCATCAAAGGTGATCGACATTGAACCACGAGTTTGTGGGCCTACCATACCAATCAGACCAGAAACGTCACCTCGTGCGATCTCATCTTTTTTGATTCGCGGTTTTTGTGGCTTCAGCTCAAGAGAAGCCATAGTTTTTAGCACGTTCATTAAAGAAGCTAAAAACGGGTTTACAAATTCAGCGCGCATAACGTTCTTCTATACTTTTTCTTTCGTCTCGGAGGAACAGGCCTGGCATTCACCATGAGTTTCAATAACTTGGTTGGTCAGTTTGAATCCATGCTTCTCGGCGTTTTCGGCTAACAAGGATATCAGCGTCTCATCTTCGAGTTCAACGACATCACCACATTTATCGCAAATTAGTAATTGGAAAAAGTGCTGCTGAGTATTGAAAGAACAACAAGTAATAAAGCTATTTGTCGATTCCACTCGGTGGATGAAGCCTTGCTCTAGGAGAAAATCTAATGCTCGATAAACAGTGGGCGGCTTAGCCTGAGGCTCACTCTCTTTTAGTTGCTCCAATAGCTCATACGCACTTGAGGCGCGGCGATTAGAACAAATGAGTTCAAATACGCGTCGGCGTTGCGGAGTCAGTCGTACTCCACGCTCTGCGCAGATACTTTCAATTTGTTCAATGATTGTTGGGTTCAAACCTTTCACCATAACTATCGGACGTGCTCTATGATAAATCATTTCTATACGAAGTTCGTTTAGAAATGCTTCATTTTACCCACTATCAAAACGAAAATCATGAATTAAAGCAAGTCGGTGGTGGTGTGAAGGCGGAATGATCATCACAGAATGAATCAACGAATGACAGATTCGTATTACTTCTGCGTATTCCTAAGCACTTGGCTAGTCAGCCAACCAAATCATTCTCGCTGAAACTAGCACCCAGAGGTGCTTGGGTATACAATACCCGACTTATTTTTTGAGCGTACTGCTGCGCTCGACCTTGGCAACATAAAAACGGGTGTTTATATCATGACTCATTCTTGCAGGCTCTCCGTAGCACCAATGTTAGATTGGACTGATCGTCATTGTCGCTACTTCCATCGCTTAATGACCAAAGAAACCCTGTTGTACACTGAAATGGTGACGACAGGTGCGATCATTCATGGAAAAGGAGATTTCCTGGCTTATAACGAAGAAGAGCATCCGTTAGCCCTTCAACTTGGTGGTTCAAACCCAGCAGATTTGGCTACGTGTGCCAAGCTAGCGCAAGAGCGTGGCTACGATGAGATTAACCTAAATGTGGGGTGTCCATCTGACCGCGTACAAAACGGTCGATTTGGTGCTTGCCTAATGGCTGAACCGCAGTTAGTTGCGGATTGTGTCGCAGCAATGAAAGACGTGGTCGATATCCCTGTAACAGTCAAGACTCGCATTGGTATTGATGATCAAGACTCTTACGAATTCCTAACGGATTTCGTTTCTATTGTTTCAGAAAAGGGTGGCTGTGAGCAGTTCACTATCCACGCACGTAAAGCATGGTTAAGTGGTCTAAGCCCAAAAGAAAACCGTGAGATCCCACCATTGGATTACCCACGCGCTTACCAATTGAAGCAAGACTTCTCACACCTAACGATTGCGATTAACGGTGGCGTGAAATCATTAGAAGAAGCAAAAGCACATCTTCAGCATCTTGACGGTGTGATGATTGGTCGTGAAGCATACCAAAGCCCATATTTACTGGCATCGGTAGATCAAGAGTTGTTTGGCTCTAATGCTCCAGTGAAGAAACGCAGCGAAATTGTTGAAGAGATGTATCCATACATTGAAGCGCAATTAGCGAAAGGTGCGTACCTTGGTCATATTACCCGCCACATGTTAGGTTTGTTCCAAAGCATGCCCGGTGCTCGTCAATGGCGTCGTCATATCAGTGAAAATGCGCACAAACCAGGTTCTGGTCTAGAAGTATTGCAAGACGCGCTAGCTAAGATTCCAAAAGAATTGAATGTGTAAAATTCGCCAGTGAATGGCTAAAATTACCAACTAAAGAATGATAAAGCCAGAGTGCAGAAATGCCTCTGGCTTTGTTTTTTTATTAAAAATCATAATCTTAACTTCGTTTCTGTAAGTTGGTATGGAAACTGCTCTGTTTATTGAAAACAAATGGAGAAGTGATTATGTTGGAGCTAATCTTTATTTTAGTCTTTGCGGCGACCTTGTTGGTTACGGGTATCACAATGATGACCGTATTCGCAGCAACTGGTATTGCGTTAGTTGTGATGTTTTTACTGGGAATGGTTGGAGCGGTACTTAAACTATTACCATGGTTAATCGTGATTGCATTGGGTATTTGGTTCTTCAAGAATTACGTCGCTCAGCCCCGCTATAAATAATGAGTAACATCATTTAGTTGATGGAGAGGCGTGAGAATATGGTATATTTCCTCTCACGTCCTCTACGTGAATATCAGCTATCTCGGAGTAAATACTACATGACAAATAAAGCGAACATCGCTTTAACGGCATTATCGTTGGCAGTATCTTTTCCTGTTTTTGCAGAGTACTCTGTATCGACAAAAGTCGGCGCAGAGGTATGGGCTGCCGACACTAAAGTTAATGAAGTGAGACGAGATAGCAGTACCGCAGGCACTTTTTACGCGGCGATTGAACATGATGTTAAATACGTCCCTAATGCGCGCCTTCGTTACTCAAGTGTTGATGCGGATTACATGGGGTTCGATAAGCTCGATTTAACCTTGTATTACCACGTTCTAGAGCATGATTTATTGCACTTTGATGCGGGTCTCACGTTTAGTAATTTAAGTGACACTAAATACATTGATGCTGGCTCAAGCAGGCGTGTAGAAGAATTTGATGAGCTGATTTGGGCTTGGTATGGTTACGCAGAAATTCAAGTTCCGGATACAAACTTTGATGTGATTGGTGAGATAAACTTTGGTGACAACAAAGGTATCAAAAGCACCGATTTCATGGCAGGTGTTCAATACAATGTACCGCTCGAAAAAGCTCGACTGGCTTTTCGTGGAGGTTACCGTGTGATTGATTTAGAGTCCGATAAATTCATGTCGGATCTAGGGAAAGAGTTTATTTTTGCTAACGGCTTCTTTGTGAGTGCGGAATACGCGTTCTAAACTCAGCCATGTTAGATATTCGATTTACTTAAAACGTCGCTTTATAAGCGGCGTTTTTTTATATCACTTCATTATATCTAATCGAAATTTCTCCCTATTTGGCTGACTTAGACCATGCTTACCTAGGAGCAATGTGAAAGTTAAAACAGGGATAGCGATGACAATAAATGAACTAAGACATCTATTCCGTGAAAATCAGCTTATCGAAGCGATTATTGAGCCTGCAATCCAAGAGGGTGGTTGGGTTGTAGAGTTCAGACATGCGCGCGGTGGTTTTGTTTTTCTAACGGACAGTCACGGCGAAGAATGTCTTTATGAAGATTTGGATACTGCGTCAAAATCGGCAATGGCAGTAGGCTTTCAACAAGTCCGCATTGAAGATCGATGAGCAAAAAGTAAGCCGTTCTTACTTCCAAAAAGTTATAAAACATTCACTTCTATTCTTTCTTGTTATTAAGGAGAGTGGGTACTCTATCGTCACGCAATGAATAGGGATGTCGTGATAATGTCTTTTCAAAAGAATGAGTATTCTCACAAGAATGTGTCTGAAGATAATAATGGGCAAGGAGGAAATCCTCCAATCGCAAGCCCTCTGAATGACCAACAAATTAGCTCACTCCAACAAACTGTCTCTGAGTTGTCTTCACAGCAACTTGCTTGGGTCAGTGGGTATTTTTGGGGATTAGCTCAAAATCAACCAAACACAGCGGTAACGCCAATTGCACAAGCAACGGCAGCCGTATCAGCGAAGCCAGCAGGTAAGTTGAGTATTATTTTTGCTTCCCAAACGGGCAATGCTAAAGGTGTTGCTGAAGCTCTGGAGCAGGAAGCAAAAGCAGAAGGAATTGCAGTCGAACTTTTTGATGCAAGCGATTACAAAGGTAAAAACTTAGCCAAAGAAACGCATGTCATTATTGTGGCATCGACTAACGGCGAAGGCGAAGCGCCAGACAATGCCATTGAGCTACATGAGTTTTTGCAATCGAAGAAGGCTCCTAAGCTGCCAAACCTGCAATATGGTGTTATTGCATTGGGAGATTCTAGCTACGAGTTCTTCTGTCAGACCGGTAAAGACTTCGACACTTACCTATCAAAGCTAGGCGCGACTCCATTTATCGAGCGTCTTGATTGCGATGTGGATTATGAAGCCCGCGCAACTGAATGGCGTAAGAATGCGTTAGACAAGGTAAAAGATACACTTTCTTCTGGCTCTGAAGCGGATGTGGTTCAACTTCCTGTGGGTCAAGCTGCGACTGCGCACTCTCCTTACAATAAACAAAATCCGTACACTGCGACGTTACTGACCAGTCAAAAAATCACGGGCCGTGACTCTGGAAAAGACGTTCGTCATATAGAAATCGACTTAGAAGGCTCGGGCTTAACGTATCAGCCAGGTGATGCACTAGGTGTGTGGTTTGAAAATAGCTCGGAACTTGCAAATGCCATTCTTGGTAAGGTCGGTTTGTCTGGGGTTGAGACTGTTGACGTTGATGGTGAAAGCTTGTCAATCCACAGTGCTCTTGTGAGTAAATATGAAATCACAACATCTAACCCGCAGCTCATCACAAAGTTTGCCGAGTTATCCGGTAGCAAGAAGCTACAAAAGTTAGTTGAAGATAAAGATAAGCTTCGCGAGTACTCTGCAAATACTCAAATCGTTGATGTACTGGCAGAAAAGAAAACCAAGTTAACCGCAGATGAGTTGATTGGTTTGCTTCGTCGTCTTACTCCACGCCTTTACTCTATTGCATCAAGCCAAGAAGAGGTCGATGAAGAAGTACACCTAACGGTTGCTTTGGTTGAGTACGAACAAAACGACGAAAAACGATATGGTGGTGCGTCTAGTTTCTTAGCACAGCGTCTCGAAGAGGGAGATGAAGTTAAAGTATTTGTTGAGCATAACAACAACTTTAAACTGCCGGAAGATGATAGTACTCCAATTATCATGGTTGGTCCTGGTACAGGGATCGCACCATTCCGTAGCTTTATTCAGGAACGTGAAAACCGCGATGCTGAAGGCAAAAACTGGTTGTTCTTTGGTGATCGCACGTTCACTCAAGATTTCTTGTACCAAGTGGAATGGCAAAAGTATCTCAAGTCAGGAGTACTAAGCCGATTGGATGTTGCCTTTAGTCGTGACCAAGTAGAAAAGGTTTACGTACAACATCGCATCTTAGAAAACGCAGCTCAAGTGTGGCAGTGGATCCAAGAAGGCGCTTATATCTATGTCTGCGGTGATGCAACGCGTATGGCAAAAGATGTGCATGACGCATTGGTTATCGTTGCTGAACAAGAAGGCAAGATGCCGCGTGACGATGCAGAACAATTTATTAATGACCTACGTAAAGCGAAACGTTATCAGAGGGATGTGTACTAATGACTTTTTCTACGGACAATAATAAGCAGGTTGTATTAGGTGAAGAGTTAGGGCCGCTATCTGATAACGAGCGCCTGAAGCGAGAAAGCAACTTATTACGTGGCACCATTGAGCAAGATTTACAGGACCGTATTACTGGTGGCTTTACTGCCGACAACTTCCAGTTAATTCGTTTCCACGGTATGTATCAACAAGACGATCGTGATATCCGTAATGAACGCACAAAGCAAAAACTGGAACCATTACATAATGTGATGCTTCGTGCTCGTATGCCTGGAGGCATCATCACGCCAACGCAATGGTTAGCGATCGACAAGTTCGCAACGGAGCACTCTTTATATGGAAGTATTCGTCTGACGACTCGCCAAACGTTCCAGTTTCATGGGGTATTAAAACCGAATATTAAGTTGATGCATCAAACGCTCAACAGTATTGGCATTGATTCGATTGCAACCGCGGGTGATGTAAACCGTAACGTGTTGTGTACCACTAACCCAGTGGAGTCAGAGTTACACCAAGAAGCTTACGAATGGGCGAAGAAGATCAGTGAGCATCTATTACCAAAGACGCGCGCTTATGCAGAGATTTGGCTAGACGGTGAAAAAGTAGAAAGCACGGAAGAAGACGAACCGATTCTAGGCAAGAACTACTTACCACGTAAGTTTAAAACTACAGTGGTTATCCCACCGCAAAATGACGTAGATGTACACGCTAACGATCTCAACTTCGTAGCGATTGCAGATAACGGTAAGCTGGTAGGCTTTAACGTCCTGGTCGGCGGCGGCTTAGCGATGACGCATGGCGATACATCAACTTATCCGCGCCGCGCTGACGACTTTGGCTTTATTCCGCTGGACAAGACACTTGATGTTGCCGCAGCTGTAGTAACAACTCAGCGCGACTGGGGTAACCGTTCAAACCGTAAGAACGCAAAAACCAAATACACATTGGATCGTGTAGGTAGCGATGTCTTTAAAGCGGAAGTCGAGAAACGTGCTGGTGTTAAGTTTGAGCAAAGCCGTCCATATGAATTCACAGAACGTGGTGACCGTATTGGCTGGGTAGAAGGAATTGATGGTAAATATCATCTAGCGCTTTTCATCGAAAACGGTCGCTTATTAGACTTTCCAGGTAAACCACTTAAGACGGGTGTTGCTGAAATTGCCAAAATCCACAAAGGCGATTTCCGCATGACAGCAAACCAAAACCTAATTGTTGCGGGTGTACCTAAAAACGAAAAAGCGAAGATTGAAAAGATCGCTCGTGAACATGGCTTAATGGACGACGGCGTAAGTGAACAGCGTAAGAACTCAATGGCTTGTGTTGCTTTTCCAACTTGTCCGCTAGCGATGGCAGAAGCTGAACGTTTCCTTCCTCAGTTTGTTACTGATGTGGAGGGGATTCTGGAGAAGCACAACCTACCAGAAAATGACAACATCATTTTGCGTGTAACTGGGTGTCCAAATGGCTGTGGTCGCGCAATGTTGGCTGAAATTGGTCTAGTTGGCAAAGCGCCGGGTCGTTACAACTTGCACCTAGGTGGTAACCGTGCCGGTACTCGAGTACCAAAAATGTATAAAGAGAACATCACGGATAAGCAAATCTTAGAAGAGATTGATCTGCTGGTGGCTCGATGGTCGAAAGAGCGTGAAGAAGGCGAAGCCTTTGGCGATTTCACTATTCGTGCTGGCATTATCCAAGAAGTGCTCGTATCAAAGAGGGACTTTCATGCTTGATTCTGTAGCATCCAAGCTGGAGCTCACAGAGTTACTGACATTAACAAAGACGGAGCAAATCCTCCGTCTTGCTCAAATTAATGTCGAGCTCGAAAAGCTTTCAGCACAAGAGAGAGTAGCGTGGGCTTTAGATAATCTAGAAGGCGAGTTCGCGGTTTCTTCTAGTTTTGGTATTCAAGCCGCGGTTATGCTTCATTTAGTTACTCGCGCCAAAGCGGACATCCCCGTCATTCTAACCGATACTGGTTACCTGTTTGCTGAGACGTACCGATTTATCGATGAGCTGACAGATGCTCTCAACCTAAATTTAAAAGTTTATCGAGCCAAAGAAAGTGCGAATTGGCAAGAAGCTCGATATGGAAAATTATGGGAGCAGGGTGTAGAGGGAATTGAAAAATACAACAAGCTCAATAAAGTTGAGCCGATGCGTCGAGCGTTAAAAGAGCTTAATGTTGGAACGTGGTTCTCTGGATTGCGTCGAGAGCAAAGTAAATCTCGTGCAGGTTTACCGATTCTATCAATTCAGAACGGTGTGTTTAAATTTCTACCAGTAATTGATTGGACTAATAAAGACGTTCATTACTACTTAGAACAACACGGCCTTAAATACCACCCATTATGGGATGAAGGTTACCTTTCAGTTGGTGATACACATACCACTCGTAAATGGGAGCCGGGAATGTCAGAGGAAGAAACTCGATTCTTTGGCTTAAAGCGAGAATGTGGCCTACACGAAGATGATGGCTCTGAACAAGATGGGTCTGGCATATAGCCATAATGCTCTTTAAATAGAGTTTAGGTTAAGTTTAATAAAGATAGCTGCAATAAAGCAGCTTTCTTTATTTATGGTACTTGAAAAATACGTCTCAAAGAACAACTCTGTGGATAAGTTGTGTGAGAGTTTGGGGTAAAGTTGAATAAATAAAGGTTTGATCGAAAACTCATCGTTTAACCATTATTTTTGCAATTTTTGAAAAATAACACTTGCCAATGTGAGCGCGATCTCTATAATGCCTCCTCGTCGACAGGGCAAGGGCTCACAAGGGTTTAAGCGAAGTTGATAAGGCTGAAAAGAAAAACGAAATAATTTGAAGAAAGTGTTTGACACAATAAATTATCTCGCTAGAATGGCCGCCTCTTCCGAAGTGATGTCAATCACAAAGAAGAGTTGCTCTTTAACAATATAGACCTATCAATCTGTGTGGGCACTCGTTGATGATAATCCAATTCGATACTTCGGTATCAAATTAGGTTTCAATGATACGAAGTGACCATTGAATCGAAAGATTCAGCACAGTCAATTCAAACATTACTTATGTAATGT
>NZ_JAWOUH010000027.1:0-51013 GCF_033339295.1 Vibrio sp. 704
AACAATCAATGCTGCAACAAGATTGATTAGCACCACTTTCTTCAGTAAATTGAGCAAAATTCCCTCCTAGAGCATAACGCCGCATTAAGGGGTGAACAACGCATTCCACCCAAACTAAACCATTGTGCCGTAAACACTAAAGCCAATTCAAACCAAAACTGCCGAGCGTTGTGAATCCCTCTTGAATGCTTTGTTAGTTGGCAAGCCTAACGCTTTGATTTGAAGTTAATTGCCGCTTTGCCAACACGAGGTTTACGTGTTTTGAAAAACTTAAATCAGGTGCAGTTTCAAAGCGCTTGTTGCTGAAACCACTTGGAACATACAACGCCGTAGAAAAGCGAACTGACAACACCAAGAAAACCTTTTGAAAAGACAGTGTAGCCGAGCAAACTTTCAGCGAATAAATCGGGTTCTGAAACAATAAGCCCAAACCGAAAAAACAACCGAAGCTCGATTCTCACAAACTCCTAAAGCTAAAATTTGAAATACGAAACCGAGCCGAAAACACACGGACATTAGCCCTAAACATTCTGCTTTAAGTACGCTTTGCCTCGTTGGCAACTAACGCCGCGTTAAGGGGTGAACAACGCCAACCACCTAACCTAAACCATTGTGCCGTAATCACTTAAACCGATTCAAACTAAAAATGCCAAGCGTTGAGAATCCCTCTTGAACGCTTTGTTATATGCCTGTTTTCTCAAGCTTCAATTATGTTCTAGCTCGAATGGCGAACACGGTGTGCCTTGGTGATACTTGAGTTGCCAGCAAGTACCGGTAAATACCCAAATTGAACAACGTTTAGCAAAATCACTAACTTCGCCAAATTCACTTACCAGAGCTGACTCGTACCTCAGAAGTTGAACGGAAGGTTCTAGCTGAATACATTCATACCTCTGTGGATGTATGCGAGTGCTTGAAGGTTCCTCACCTTCCATCATTTCTATGATTGAGTCGAAATCATAACTCGTACCTGATTTACCGACTTCCACAAAACTAGGATGGATTAGGCGCTCAATATCCGTTTTACTTTGACGTATTTCATACTGATGTAACTCGATCTCTTGCTCAATGAGAATATCCATTTGGTCTCCAAAACTTCAAAGGCATATAACGCCTTGTTAAGGTGTGAGGCACGCAATACAAAAGTGACCGCATAACACCTTAACCACTAAACCCAACGCAAATTAAAAATGCCACGCGTGCCAAGTCCCTCTTAAACGCTTTGTTAGGTAATACTTTTACCAAAATCTCCACCAAGGTTTGGACGCTGATTCAACTTCATTTTCAGATATGTCGACAACAAAGAAATCTGTATGAACTGCGACTAAATTATTATTCGAGTCGTAGCCACCAATTACCGGATAGAAACCATCTCCCCACCCTGAATGGAAAAGAATAAGGTTCTTATCACTATTAGGCAGCTGTATGTTTGCAAGCCCCTTACGTATTAGTGTTTTGCTGTCCATTTGATTGAACCAGCAGTCATCTCTACCATTGTCAAAAAGTCCTTCATACCAACTACCTTCCTCGGGCATTGTTGCTTCGATTGCATCTGCATCAGCAAAACAAGCTGTACCTGCATCAACACCATACCCCCAAAACT
The DNA here is from genome assembly GCF_033339295.1 of Vibrio sp. 704. Classification (NCBI taxonomy): domain Bacteria; kingdom Pseudomonadati; phylum Pseudomonadota; class Gammaproteobacteria; order Vibrionales; family Vibrionaceae; genus Vibrio; species Vibrio sp. 704. The sequence continues at coordinate 1,604 of NZ_JAWOUH010000027.1, forward strand.
CACCAGCTTGTAAAATCTGATTAGTTGGTTCGCCATTCTTTGTTGGTTCTAAAAATTTCCGAGAACTCTCTATTTTCGTCTTATCTATAATTAAGCTAGCATACGCCTCTCTTATATGCGTCCCATCGAGATTAGAACTAACATCAGCCAATGTGACTATAACTTCATACTCTCCAGGCGGAACTTGAACAAAGGAGTTTCCAGATTTAGTCATACCAGCGAAAGGGTCACACGTGACAAGCTTCCCTGAAGGGAGGTTCAACTTTCCACACGAGATAGTACTTAACTCAATTTGATCACCCTGATTGGAAATCACTATTGATTTTAATGCAGACCATTCAGCCCCATTTGGATAACTCATAATTTTCCTTGTATTACCTAACGCCCTGTTAAGGTGTGAGCAACGCAATGCCGAGGCTCCCGCATACCACCTTAAACACTAAACGCAACGCATTGTAAAAATGCCACGCGTTGCGAATCACTCTTAAACAGTTTGTTAACTAACTACGATTTGTAAATATCTAAAAAGCTATAGCTCGGCTCGGGCATATTACGGGTATAGAAGGCTTCTGGAACATAATCCGTTTCAAACCCCAAGCAAAACCCGTATTTCTGGTAAGCAAGCTTTGCAAGTGCCAATAAAGGCACAGAAAAATAGCCAGTTAACTCTTCCTTTAATTTTTTTTGACTCCAATACTTGTGGTGCCCTTTGACCGCTTCATACATTACTTCTTGATATTCCGCTTCACCACAACCTGATTTATTTAGGACTTTTATCATCACATTAATCGTTGGTAAATTGATAAGGTTTGCGTGTTCAAAGGCTAAACCCTCAAGATACTCAGGAGTACTTACATCAATAAACTTCTGAATTAACGACTTAACGTCGCCAGATTTTATTCCAAGCATGGCCATCTGGAGTTCAAAGAAGGTATGAGACCGAACATTAGACCACTCAGTGCTTGGGTGATCGGCTGAGTTGGCAAGGTATTCTATATCGCTCACTTGCTCACAGAATAAAGATAGCCAAGCTGAATCTATCAGATGTGCCCCACTGATGGCGATGTGTTGAACTGTCTTCGCTCCTAAAGTCACCTCTGCTTTAGGGAGTACCACAGAAATCGTCTCTTCATCACTGAATAGCTGTGACTGTACTAATTTAATATCAAAGTACTGATGCATATCCATCGCTCTAAGACTGGATTCTATGTCACCAACCTTATGGTATAGACAACTTGTTAGAGAAAGACCTGCAAGGCTCACATCATATAAATCGACTTTGCCACTTTTATAGTAAAAATCAAAGTCATCAAGCAGTCGATTACATTTCATCCCATATGGGTTAGAAAGTCTCTTTAGGTAGTCTGCATGACATGGTATTGGTTTAAAGTGTTCTTTTGATGTCATATAAACATTTCTCTTTAATTTATTAACTGGATCGAAGGAGTTAGTTAACGCCTTGCTAAGGTGTGAGTAACGCAATACAAAAGCTACCGCACGGCGCCTTAAACACATAAGCCACCGCAAAGTAAAAATGCCACGCGTTACGAATCACTCTTAAGCAATTTGTTAGTACATGCGCTACTTCTATTTATGCGCTCCAAGATATTGAAAAGTAGCATGATATGAAAGGCTTTGAACACTGAAGTGAGACGGGCAGCTACAAAACTTTACCCCGATTGAAAGACGAAAGCTGGCTAGAAGAAAAACGCACTGAACTGCCCTACTTTCACTGGCTTTAAATTAAAAAAGGATTCTATCCTCGTCACTCAACAGCCACACCAAAAGTAATCAAGGCTCTCTCAAAAAACACCACGAAAATGAAAAAGCGCCAAAGAAATAGGCTAAGAGTTAGAAGCCGTAAACGGTGAAATCAAAGCGAACACTCCGCATATAGTGCCACCGGAAAGAACGTGAAAGGTACAAACTGAAAGGTGTAAAGACGAGCGCCAAAACAGATAAGCACCAAAACTTATGATCTTTGATGTCAAACCCGTACTAACGCCGCATTAAGGTGTGAGCAACGCTAAAACCAAACCTTAACCATACCACCGTAAACACAAAACCCAACCTGGACTGAAAATGCCAAGCGTTGCGAATCACTCTTAAATGCTTTGTTATGCGTACTTTTCCGCGAACATCTGTTTATAGGATTTATTCTGCAATGCTGAACCTGTCAACCCAAACTTGCTGGCTAGGGCTTCAAGTTCCGACCTATAAGCAATTAGCATTGATTCATCGTCTGTCATGATAGCGAACTCAGCAAAGTCGCCAATTCCATCTAATGAGTCAACCGTGATATGAAACTTGCCAACGAAATAGATACTTCGAGTTTTGGTAGCCTTTAACGTAATTTCGTACCCCATAGTTTCAAGCATACTTTTAGCATTTTCTGCATCAGTGATATTAGTCGCTTCACATCGGTCTGCCTCAGGGCCTTTTACAATCCAAAGCTTAATACCCGAAGGCTTCATAGTACGAATACAGACACTCTTATTCTGCTGATACAATGATTTATCAGGAGTATCAAAATAACAATCGGATTCTAGATTGTCCTCAACCATTATTTCATGGGGTATATTTTTCAAAACATTCATGAAATTAGTCTTCGACTCAAGGCGGTACTTTAGCTCTACCTCATATTTACCCTGAAAATGCTCATCGCTCATCTTGGGATCCTATAACAAAATGCGAATTTTACCATAAGAGTGAGTAGCTAATCATGATCGTACGCATAACGCCCTGTTAAGGTGTGAGCAACGCAATAGCGATGCTTCCGCATGCCACCTTAATCACTAAAACCAACGCATAGTAAAAATGCCACGCGTGCCGAATCACTCTTGAACAATTTGTTATACGATTTCTCACAACGAGCGCTGAAACAGACCTTTTTGGGCTTTGAAACCTAATTTTTCAAACAGAGCTTTAGACCGAAAGTTACCTTCATCAATGTCTGCATACAATTTTTCAATGCCCACAGATTTTGCGTGAGAAAATAATAAACTGAGAGCTTCCAACATATAGCCTTGTCGCCAATATGCTGAATTAAGTAAGCATCCAACCTCACATGAACGACCACAATCACTAAAACTATGTAAACCGCAAGTTCCAATAACTTTGTTGGTCGATTGCTCTAAAACTGCCCATTCCAGCGATTCACCCGACTTTTCTAATTGGACGACGCTTTCTAGCATCTGAAATATCAAATCTTTCGATGGAAAAACCGGATCTGAGGCAAATTCCATTGTTTGAACATCACCATAAATTTCAAACAAGTCATCAGAATCTTCCATTTGAATTGACCTCAATACAACCCTACTTCCGTGTAAATCAGGCTTCATTTTACTCCTTAATCGTATAACGCCGCGTTAAGGTGCGAACAACGCAATACATAACCCTCTGCAAAGCACCGTAATCACTCAACCCAACGCAAATCAAAAGTGCCACGCGTTGTGAGTCGCTCTTAAACGCTTTGTTATACCTGTTGCCAAGTATTAGTCCCACCGGTTTTTTCAAAAACTTGATGATTATCAAAATGTTTTATTAGGTCAGTTTCGAACAATGAAACGGTAGCGTTTGGGTTATGAAGAAATAGAATTTTACCCGTTTTCACTGAAAGTACAGCTATCGCACTGATGTACTTCATTCTATTTGTCAGCAAACCTGGATGCCTTTTTATTTCTTCGAACGATCCATCTCGATGAGCATAATATTCAGCTTTACCTAACATCGCTTTCTGGATACTCGGAATGAATAAGAAATCCATTGTTGCGAAGTCTCGGCAATCACATAAAACAATGACCCTACTAGCTTTTGATTCTCCGTAGTTTTTTAGCTGTTTAGCCGCATCTTTAATACTGTTTACAACACGATCGGAGTTCACTTGATATATGCCCAAACATTCATCTTCAATGTCACGTAATACTTGTTTTTCAGATGGGTTTTCAGTGAGTTCTTTAATCTCCCAATAGCTTAGGTGATTACCAAGATAAACTTCATAATCAGGTGTTTTCCCTTCAGACTCAGGGATTTTTCGAAACTTAATATTCTTAGAATAGAGTGTTGCTTCAAATTGGCTTTCTGACTCTGTCACAATTCCTCCGAAGGTATAACGCCCAATTAAGGTGTGAGGCACGCAATACCGATGCTTCCGCATAACACCTTAACCACCAAAACCAACGCATAGTAAAAATGCCACGCGTGCCGAATCACTCTTGAACAATTTGTTAGCATACTTTTTCAATGCTCATAGACCTTTAAGTGATTCTCTTATTTTATCCATAGTTTGAATTCCAAGTTCACTACTAACCCAACCGTACTGGTCTCCATGAAACCTAGGGAAAATATGCAAATGGTAGTGATCGAGTTCGTTGAAATAAGGTGCCTCTCCATTGTTTTGCATAAAGCCGATACCATCGGGATTGAACTTAGCTTCTATACGTTTATATAAATCTCTTGCAACGTCGGTGATCTCAAAAAACACAGACTCAGGCAGGTCAATGAATGTACGGTATTGAGTCTTAGGACAAATTAAAATATGCCCAAAGTTGATTGGATCATGATCTGCAAAAGCTATAACTTGGTCAGATTCGTACACGATGACCGAGTCAATTTCACGATTACCAATTTGTTCGACTATCGTAGCCATCTGAACTCCTATCAAAGTATGCTAACGCCGCATTAAGTTGTGAGCGACGCTTGGCTATACTTGAGCGAAGCGAAACCGCCAAGCGTTGCGAATCACTCTTAAATGCTTTGTTAAGTGTAATTTTCACTCCGCAAGTAACTTATGTAGTTCTTGCTCCTTAGCTTTCAAGCTAGGCTGAATTTCTTGTAACTTAGAAAGAATAAAGCTTTGCAAATGATGTGATATCTGGCTTCCTTTGGTCGCAAAAGCTTGCCCAGCAGGTGATTCAAAAAATTCTACTAACCCTTTTAGCTCTTCATCTGAATACATTTCTTGATAAGCGCTAGCAATATGATCTTTAATTTTTGGGTCAGAATAAATGCTCATTTGAAGGTTAATGATGTCATTAAATATTATTTGAGCATCATCTTTTTTGCTATCAGGGATGTTCTTGTTAGCTTCGACCTGCTTCTCTAGCATATTTCGCATTGAATCAGACATCTGCTTCACCGATGCATCGACTTCCATCAAATCGTACAGCCTCAACGACAGCTCTTTTGGGCTTGATTCCGCAAATACAGATGTTGAAATTACCAATAATAGAAATAAGATTTTTTTCATAACTCCCTCATTACACTTAACGCCGCATTAAGGTGTGAGCAACGCTACCACCAAACCTAAACCATTGCACGGTAAACACAAAACCCAACCTTAAATTGAAAATGCCAAGCGTTGGGAATCACTCTTAAGAGTTCCCAGACACTAATCACCATGACTCACCACTTCTCAAAAAACAACCTAACCGTTTGATTTAAAATAACATAACACTCTTTCACAGTCACCTTTTCTCACTACATCTCACAGCTCTAGCACCCCCTTGCGTACCCCAAAATCGATTGATAATTTGAAGGGGAACAAATAGATAAACAGGAGGGTAGCAGCATGGCTATCAATAAATTAACAAATACACAAATCAAGAATGCAGCGAAAAGTGACAAAGAATATTCACTATCAGATGGTGGAAACCTCTACCTAAGAATACGTAAAAACGGCTCTAAGAACTGGTTATTTATCTACACAGACTTTAGCACTAAAAAGCGTAAAAAAATGGGGCTTGGCTCATACCCTAATATGACGCTGGACGAAGTACGCAAGGTCGCTAAAGAGCTTCGTAAGCAAATGACGAACGGTATTGACCCAAAACTGTTTCGTGAAAAGCAGAAGTTAGACCATTTGGTTGAAAGCCAACAGACCTTTAAAGCGGTCGCAGAAAAGATGCTTCTGAAAGAAGAAATTCAAGAGACAACTAACCGAGAAAAGCTGATTGTCGAAGAACGTGAGAGAGCTAGAATTAACGGCACGGTATTCGGGCAAGATGAAATCGACCGCATCACCAACAAAGTACGCTCGTCACATCGCAAGCGTCTTTTCTTAAAACGTAACCTATATCCTAAACTAGGCAACCTCCCTATGGCCTATATCACCGCCGCTGGAGTCATTTCGGTCATCGAACCTATGCAAGCTAAAGGACAATTAGAAAATGTTAAGCGTGCATGCTGCATTGCCAATCAAGTGATGAAATTCGCGGTAAACTCAAACATCATTAAATCTAATTGCTTAGCCTATATTAAAGACAACTTTGCCAAATCGAAAGTCACTCACATGCTCAAAGTACCGCCAAACGAACTTGGTGAAGTGATGGCTATCATGTCAAACAACCAAATGAAACCCGTCACCCGTTGCGCGTTCGAAATGCAAATGCACACGATGACTCGCGCAGATGAACTCGCTGCCATGCGCTGGTGTGATATCAACATTAAGAATAAACTTTGGACAATCCCAGCTTTCTACACTAAAAGCAAACGTGAGCATTTGGTGCCGCTGAATGACTACACGTTAGGGATATTAGAGTTCATTCGACCAATATCAGGAGAGCACGTCCACGTATTTCCATCTGACAAGCCGAATACCAAATTCCCGCACATAAGTCCTTACGCCGTGAATTCATCACTCAACCTCACTAGTTTAAAAGGAAGGCTCGTCAGTCATGGGTTTAGGGGCATTGCTAGCACGTATCTCAATGAACACAAACAGTTCCGTGAAGATGCAATTGAAATGTGTCTTGCTCATTTAGATAAGAACACCACTCGAGCTTCATACAACAGTGCGTTGTATCTCGATGAACGATACGAAATTCTTCAATTCTGGAGCGATTATATTGTGGAATCGACAGGCAACTACTATTCGATTGCAGGACAATATCAAGCGGAGAATAAACAGAGCGCATAACCAGCGCTTCAGTATGCATTACCACTGAGCCTGAATGGCTTGACACCACTTAACTCACCGTCACTTATGACACCCTCAACCAGTTTAGGGTGCAGCTTTCTGCATCCTAAATTCAGCCAAGAAGGAATCACGCCTATGCCAAATTCGAACTTACATCAAACTCACTTAAGCCAATTTGAGGTAAAACCCATCAGCGAACATCCTCGCTTTAGTGAAATGCAAGCACTGCGCCGCTTACGTCGAAAAGGACGCCTTGCCCTGCCCCGTCAAAACGGAAACATCGGAGTAAAACAACACCGTCAGCTTCGCGCCCATCATATTTCCACCAATCAGCATGGCATTTATCAAGTCAAAATCACACCGCCGATTTCATTAAAAATATCAGGCCATATTAAGCCCCACTATTTTGTAGCACTGAAAACAGACGAACCGAAACATGCAATAAGCAGAGCGAAAGCAGTGCGCTTACAAGCTAAGTTCTTTTTCCAAAACAACCCCCATGCCCTTCCCGACTCTCTGTCATTGAGTCAGCAATTATTAGTGCAAATACACTTAGTGGCTAAGCATTTTCCTGTGGTTCGTGCTTACAAACACAAACCGACAAAAGGCGACTTCCCAACCTTGCCCCCTCTAGACTTGAGCTATTCAGAAGAGGAACTTCGTTTTCCATACTTCAACTGGTTAAGTGAATTGATGGCAGAGCGTGAGCATTCAGGAATGTCTCAATTCAGACTCAATCAGATTGCAGACTACCTTCATCATTTTTTACGCTTCGTTGACGACAACCACTCCAGCAGCAATGAAAGATTATACATACAGACACAAGACATTCGTCAATATCGTGAGTCACTCCGCCAATCTAACGTATGCCACAAAGAGCAAAAACAGCGTATTGATGCAGTACACTTTTACTTTCGCTGGCTGACCTATCGAGGCTATTGCACTACCCCAAGACTGACACGTCCCCTTTTCTCTTAATTAGGAGTTTAACCATGATGATGACTAACCCTATACGCCTCAGCGTCATTTCTGCACTCGATGAAGGCCTAGCTTACTCCCATTCAGACTACTTTGCGCCGCTTCTGATGCAAGGTATCAGTGCGGTAGACATCGGTCTCATTGAACTAGTCACCACGATATTACGCACTGAACCATATCTCAATGAAACTGACCTGCTCGATCGTGGAGTGAGTCCAAGGCAAATTAAACGTGTGTTGGGTGGTTTTGACAACTTCAAGCAACTGTTGAAGATTGATGATTATTGTTTTAGTGATTTACTACGAGATAACAATTGGGATATTAGCCACGGCATTACGCTCTCGTACTTCCAATACCAGAAATTTTATCAAGATATACGCAGAGACTACATTCAAGGCCATATTGCTGACATGCATCCAAACTTATCGGTATTACTCAATGATGATTACTCAATTCACTCCGTTCCTATCACCCGAAGCCATTATGCCACTGTTCCCGCTACAGACGCCGAAGCAGCAGCGGTGAGTTTTGCTTTACTGTTCAGAGATTACGAATTCATTGAGTATGACGAACCGAAATCGCTCCTGACTTTACAAGCGCATCGCCGAGATAAAGCTGCCGTCATAGAGGTACGTTGCCTCGCTTCGAAATTTTGTCAAAACACGGCAGCAGGGATTTGTGTCGTGGATGACGCTCAAGCCATGACTAAGCTCAGAAATCAGAAGAAGATTCTTGATTTTAAAACCTTGATTGAGAGAAACACGCGTAACACCAGAATACCAACTTAGACACCTTGAACATCTCAAACATGGCATTAGAACTAGAGATACAGCTTTCTTTTAAGAAAGCTGTTTTACTCTCTTTTGGACATTTGTGAGTTGAACGAAGCCGCCCCGCGGCAGAAATGAATAAGCACCAACAATCATACTCTTTAGTAACACCATCATGTCGGTGGTGTGTTACTGGAGAGAAAACACTATGACCCCGTCTGAAAAGGAGCGCTTTGACGCCTTATATCAACAACACCTTACCCAACTCAAGCTTCAAGGTAAGCGAGCAAAAACCATCTCTGCATACTCTCTGGCTGTGCGACGTATCACCGAGAACTTTGATCGGTATCCTGATACCCTGACCATTGAAGGCCTGCAACGATATTTCAGTCAACTGATTGGGCAGGTCTCCTGGAGCACGATTAAACTTGACCGCTGTGGGCTTCAATTCTTATACAAACATACGCTCAACAAACAGTGGGAATGGATCGGCATTTCAAGCCTCCGAAAGTCAAACGTCTTCCGAATATCATTTCTCCTGAGCAAGTCGCTCAGATTATTAACACCACCCGTGAACCCCGTTACCGAGTGTTATTCTTACTTTATACACGATGGGGCTTCGGATTAATGAGGCTCTCAATCTCACATCGCTGATATCGACAATCATAATATGCAAGTCCATATTCGCTATGGAAAAGGCGGCAAAGATCGATTGGTCCCACTCCCTCACAGAACGCTTCATACTTTACGCCGATACTGGTGTTCCCACCGACATCCCCAACTGTTATTCCTAAGCAAAGGTAAGTGTTGCGATGTCGCTTTTCATGATCAAGGAGCACAAAAAGCGCTTAAACAGGTTGTATAGGATGTGGTATTCATAAGCGAATTACACCTCACTCACTTCGACATTGCTTTGCAACCCACCTCTTAGAGCAAGGGCTTGACCTGCGTTCACTGCAAATACTTCTCGGTCATGCGAGTTGAAATACAACGGCTCGTTATACTCAACTCACACAACTCAAGTTACATGATGCTAATCAAGCCCTCAATCAACTGGCTGACCGCCTGCATCTCGACTGGAAGTTGACCGTGTGAGCACTTTTATCGACCTGTTACGCCAACATCGTCACGAGCTTGAACAAGACTATGGGCATCACTTTAACAGCGATATCAAACGATCCATCTCTGCCATGCTACGGTGTAAAACAGAGAAACAAGGACTTTCGCAGTGGTATTGCTCCCACTGCCACCATGACGACCGTCTCACTCTCTCGTGTGGAAATCGTCACAGTCCTCAATGTCAGCATCGTACAACATCCGACTGGCTTGAAAGACAGAAAAGTAAGCCGCTTCCAGTTCATTACTACATGGTAACCTTCACATTACCTTATGAACTGAGAAGCTTAGCTCGATCTGCTCCCCGAGCGCTTTATCAAGCCATGTTCCGTGTGGCTTCATCTACGTTAAAAGACTTTGCTCACAGGCAAAACCAAGGTGAGTTGGGATTTACCATCGTCCTTCATACACACAGCCGAAAGCGAGAGCTACATCCTCACTTAGTACGGCAGAACTCTATGGGCGGTGTTCGTGAGCTTATGAGTAATGTTTTGAGTGAATACCTCTTCTTTCGTCCTAATAACCAATCGAGTTGAGTTTATTCTGAAAGTCCAGCACTTGTTGCAAATCTTGCTGAGTTTGATTTTCTTCTGCTGTAATTTTTGCGATTTCATCATCAAGTGCGCGAATCTGAGCATTGAGGATTTCGGTAATCACCCGCTCAGAAGTATTGCCATACTCACGTTTAACCACTGAACAGATCTCATCAACTGCCTGATATAAACTAACAGCCGCTTGACGCTCTTGAGCGTTTTGCTGATCTTGCGCCTTGCCTTCGCTATACACATCCCATAACGCGGTAAGTAGCTGAACAGCGATTGCACCTTTTCCTGCCCATTTACCCAACGTTTTCTCCCATCGTCCTTTTAAACCCGGGATCTTTAACTTACGACCTTGAAGTAGTAAGCCCTTGATATTGTCAGCGGAGCCCATATTTCCAAGCCCTTTAACCACCTTGTCTAGATACTCAGAATTATTTGAGCTCAAACTTTGTTGTAAGCGGTGAGAAACCTCAACGTTTAGTAGACCCTTAACTTCACCCAAACTATCGTTGATCCACGCTTCTAGCTTGTCTCCAATTGGGTCAATTAAACGCTGCAACTGGCTATCAAGTTGCGCTTGATCTTGTGTACTCTGTATACAGCCACTGATATCAGACTTCATCAACATCAGTTCATGACTGATCATATTTCTTGCTTCTATTACTAACGAGCGTTGGCGACTTACAAGCATTTGCTTATCTTCTCGGCAACGCATCAATATCTCGTTATGTTCTGAGGTGTCTGTCGTGGACAGTTGGTTTACCGCTGGCTGGTACCAAAGTTCATTAACTGCACTCTGAATTGCTGACAGTTGATTGTCTTGGTTGTCTGTTGATTTTAACCAGTCATTAAACACCTCAATGAACTCACTGTAACCAGAGCGTTCAAGCAACTGAGGGTGATTATCTTTTAAACGTCCCGTCAATGCCGTTTTCGCATTCATTGGTAACACTTTAATATGCTGAATGCTTTCATTACTCACGCCATATTCAGAAGCTTTATGACAAAGAATCTGAAGGATCTTCTGATAAGCTGTTGCTTTATCTGAATCGTTCGTAAGCTGATGGTTAAGTACAATGAAAATTTTCTTATTCAGCTTAATCATTTCAAATAATCGATGATAAAGATCCTTTGAATCTTGGTCCCCTTCTCGGATGACAAACAACATCACTTGAGTACGTTTAATCTGCTCAATTGTAGTCTGTTCATGCTCAATGGGAGCGTTGACTCCTGGAGTATCTAACAGTCGATACCCGTTCCAATCATAGTAATCAACCGTGTCGGTGGTCGGAATGTCATTTACGGTTGCTTTCTCTTGACCAATAAGCGCATTGATCAATGTACTTTTGCCTGCGTTATACGCACCATAAAGCATGACTTGCAGAGTGTTATCATCTAGCTTTTCTTTTAACTCGGCATAAACACGTTCAATCTGATTATTCGGATGATAGGCGCCAACTAAACACTTTGATTCATCAAGGTTCTGAGTAATTTCAATAAATGGATTTCTCATAATTTATACCTTCAATGCTTGAGTTTTTGAAGCACAGTTTTCAATCGCAATTACTATGGAATCAGCGTATTGCTGTAAGGGCATGAAAGATGTTTGCACATCACTAAAGACGTGTTCTACCAATTGTGGCAATTGCTGACGTACTGCTGCTGATGTGGTTAGGATGACTTGATCTGGCGAGACCCCAACCGCTTCTTTGTGAGTGGAGATTTCGACAAAGATTCGTTCACCGAGTTTATTGCCGCCAAAAGAGCCAATCGCACCACCAATCAAAGCACCAATAGGTCCACCCACCGCAAACCCAGCAGCTGCCCCGCCTAATCCACCAGCACTCGAAGCGATACTCGACGCTCGCCTACCCGTGACCTGTTTAACGTCAATAGTGATATCATCAAAATCACCTAAACTGCCACTCGACAGGTCGCCTGAAACACGCTGAATATTGTTAACGTAGCCAGATAGCTCCTGCGTCAACGTATTGCTGATTTGCTCTTCAATTAATTGGTTTAGCTCACGACTTATCGCTTCTTTATCGCGGTTGTTCATGTGCTTATCGACGATTAAGGGTACTTCACACAGTACGTTATCAAGAATCTGGCTCGACATCACATTTTGCTTTTGGCGTAAGTTATACGTTGTTTTTGTTAGTAGTTGCTGCAACTCTCGCACTTGCGGTAAAACATTTTCATTCAATGAATGCAGTACTTCACCATCCAAGAAGTTAATCATTTGGCGCTTAGCTTTAACCACCTTATATTGGTTAGCTTCGTTCACTATTACTACCAGGCGTTCAAACAGCGTTTGCAAGCCAGCCTCTTGTAATGCGTTCTCAGAGGTCGCTGTAAGTGTTTTGTACGCATGAACCGATACGGATACCGCTTCTTTCAAATCATCAACACCGCCTAATGCCGTGACTCGGCTATGCACATCTTCTTGCTGCAATTGGCGAACTTGGGCTGATTTATTTTCCACTTTTTGGATAAGGTCTTGCGCCTCATCACACCAATCCTCTACCAATACGTCACTTTTCGTGATGACGGGTTGTAATGGTTTTTTCTTTTCAAGCTCAAGCTTGAGATCTTGCAATTCTTGTACTTGCCCTGGAGAACTTGATGGCGTAAGCCATAAAATAGCGTCTGCGCTGTCGGTATAGAGACGAGTGAGATCACCGTTTTCATCCACTATCGAGTGAAGCCCCGGTGAATCTAATAGCACCAAGTTTGAGCCCAGCTCTACACCTTGGATCTGAGCGGTAGTCTCGGTGACACCTTCGGCAAACGCACCCTCAAAATATTTAACTTTGCCGTCTTTAAAGCAAAAACGCTTAATCTGTTCAGGAGCAAATAGATTCGTTAAGTAATTACAAAACGAGCTTTTACCTGCATTCACTTTGCCAAATACAAGTAAAATAACACGATCAGCAAACTGCTCGCTGAGCGCTCGCATTGGTGACGCCTCTTCTAATTTTGCATCCCAACTTAGCACCCCTTGATAGATGGAAGCCTTTAGTTGTGTCGCCAATTTAAACAATGGATGCTGCTCATTGATCCGCTTGCTACTAAACTGAGCTGCTTGGGTAAGCTCTACAACCAAAGCGGATTTTATTGCAACTAAATCCTGCTCTTTATCCGATATGTATTTGAAGTCTGACTTAAATTTTTCTAACGCAGTAAGAAATGGGTTGCTATTGGTCATTTTTCCATTCTCTTACAAATTGATTAAATCGTTTTCAAGCTGCTTCATTTCTTCTAGCTGCTTACTAATTTGTTCGATTTGTCGTGCCTGTTTAGTCGATTTTTTGCTTTCTTGAAATGCTTGAATTGCCGTAACTTCAAGATTGCTATTTTTTGATGCCGCGACTAATGAATCTGCTGAAATCGACAAGCTATATTTATTAATAAAACGATTGGCGTGCGCTCGATTTTGTTCTGTAATTTTCCGCTCTTTTGCTTCTCGTTCGGCTTGTGCTATTTTTGCTTTTCGTTCAGATTCTGCTCTTTCTCTCTCTCGCTCTAATTCTCGTGATCCCGAGCTAGCACTCGAACTTGAATCATCATCAGATAATGCGGCACCGACAACACCAACGACACCTACCACTGCAGCGCCAATTAACCAAGGAATAGCCATAATTAACTCCTACTATTTACATTACTGTTCTTGGTTAAACCAAGGCTGCTGATAATTGTTTTACGTCACGCTTTAACATACTAAGTTCACTGCTCTGCTGAGAGCGTAGCCCTTTTAACTCTGCATTCAATGCCTCTTTTTGCGCAGAAAAATCCAGCAATAGTTTAGACTTCAAGCGTTTCATTTCTTTCTTGCGTAATTCATCAATCTCAGACACTAAAGTAGCAGTCAGATCAAAGAGCGCATGGATACCACTCTTTTCGCAGAAAACCGCTTTGTCCTCTTGAAGACCTCTGTTATAACGATGCGCTGACACAGAAATGATTTGTAAATCACGTAAATCAAGACTCCCTAGTAATTGTTGGCGAATTTTCTCCTCAACAATAGCTACTTCATCGGCAGACTTTTGATCGATTTGCGTTAAGACTAAAAACATCTTCTTACTGTAATTCTTGTCCTGACGTGCTAATTGTTGGAAAATTTGCATCTCATATTTATCTAGCTCACCCGCTTGAGCTTGGTGAACTAAAAACAAGTAGTCAGCCATTTCAAACGCACCTTTAATGGCAGCTTTGTCATCTTGTTTATGCACATCGGCATCAAGCCCAGGGGTGTCAATCCAAATAACATGATCTTGTTCAAGCTCTTTGTTCTCAATGGTTTCGCGTTTATCTGCTGCTTTGAAAATCGCTTCGCCTACCATAGCATTTAATAATGTACTTTTACCGTGATTATATTTCCCAAACACTGCTATACGTGGTTTAGTCGCATTATTTTTCAAGTACAGCAAACGGTTTACATTCTGCTCATCCGTTGGTAAAAACTGCAATAGTTTATGTTTGTCCATCTTTTAATTTAACTCTGTAATGACTTGGAAGCTCGGCTTCCAATTGCATGTAATTGCAAACTTCAGCATTTTTAAGATAGTAATCTGTTAATGAAAACTGGTTTTCAAAAAGCTGCTGATACCCTTCATCAATTCGGCACACTAAAGGTCGCTCTTGATATATTGTGCAGCCAACATCAGCATTGAAGTACAAGCAAATACCATCACCGTTGTGAAAGATTTTCAACTCAGGCACATGTTGAATTTGTTGGCAACACAAGCCGCAACGGGTGCACGGGTAACTCATAGGTGGATCAATGCTTCACCTTGGGTGAATAGAGATAAGATATTCTTAGACCACTCACGATAAACAATCGCCAAGTTTGGATTAAGTCCAAAGTGCGTAATCATATCATTCAATAGTTGCTGCTCTTGCTTGGCAACTTCTCCATCCGCATAAATAAGCGCCATTAACTCAAGTAACGCAATTTTCTGATGGCTATCACACTCAAAAGTATTGAGCACTGATGCTAGATCAAACCTTACTGCATCATACTCAATATCGTCCATTTGCATTTCCATGCAGTACTTTGCAATCAAGACTTCTTCTTCCATTGAAAAGTCATTGTCAGAATGCGCAACATGATGAGCAAGAGCAAGAAATGCTTCCTTTTCATCTATTGATAAACGGTTCAAAAACATAATCGTTCCTTTAATAGCTTCGAATACTGCTTGTTCTAATATGGATTCGATTGTTATACAACACCTGACACAATAGCTAAACCTAACACTTTAGCATTAGATTTGAATTTTCCATATCCTTGAAATTCATCACATTTCGCACTGAACCACAGAATAAAAACAGACCAATATGGCACTAGATGTATTCTTCTGGCGTGGCTATTTGATAATTATTCAGTAAGAGGTAATGAGTTAATAAGCTTACGAGGTGGGAAATGAAAGACGCATGACTAGGAAAGTTTTAAAGGTTGAATGTGTGGCGTATCAGTCGACAGACTCTAACTCTAGCGAAGTACGATTTTATGTAACATGCTTTAGTCAAATCGAAATGACTTGTGCAGTTTATCTCTAATTACCTCCTCAATGACCGCATAAACTCTCACCAAAGCCACATAAGACTAGCATTCATCAGATGATTTTTCTTTAGGCAAATCCAGCTGCGAACGCGAAATCTTGGTCGAAACTGATAATGGGGCAGAAGTTTGTCGCGGTGACTGGGGGAAGCAACTGAGAAGGATTTCTTCTTAGTTGCCAGTGCGGAATGGGGAAAAATAAGCTGGTCGCACATTCATCGATTTGCTAACCCGATGATGATTGTGAGAGAACAACCTAATTATAAAGCTGGCTTTGTTTTACAGCGTTTTACCAATCATCTGGCTCACGAAGCTTTGCTTCTTGTCGGCTTACAGCTTTATCTTGAATATGTAGCTCTAGGTCGAGAGATGACAGAAGGCGCATCAGACTTTCGATGCTAGAAGAGGCCGGATCGCGTTCAAGCTTTGATACTGTTGTCTGTTTTAACCCAACAATGTCGCCGGCTTTAGTCTGGTTGCGTCCTTGAGTTCTGCGTACATCACGTAGGTATATTCCCAGTTGCATAGGACTTGTTATGAGCATATCTGCCTCCAATGTAAAAGTTATCCTCTATAGGGGATATTATCACTTTATCCCCTATAGGGGTTAGAGGTAATTGTAGTAGCGTTTGTTTTGATGGAGAGATTAATTGAGATGCGTCAAATATTCCTAGGTCCAAAGCGTCATTGGATTTGCTGTCAATTTGTGCTTTTAAACTCTTTCGTCGATGCGTGGACAGCGCTGCCAAAACCCGCTATACGATACACTTGTTACTCTCAAACCTCTGCCAAACAACATCACATAGTGTACCGATGGCTTAAAACGTCGCTTCAAATGGCAATAATCCCGCTAACTGATGCGCATAGTTTTCCCAAAACTGACACTGCTCTCTCGTCATAAATTCATGGTGTGGCGCTACCTTAGACTGAATAACTCTCCCATCGCAAATTCGCATCCGACCACAGGCACAACTGAAATGCTCGTCATAAAAACGAACGTCAAACGTTAACCCCGGGTTTTGGTCTGACAAAGCAAAAACTATCTCCTTAGGATACGTATTTAGTGTGGTGAATATGATTGGTTCTAAATGCGGAGCCCCTTCTTCGCATGCTTCCTGAAACCGAAGCAAATTAATATAGTCCCCCATATCTGCAGGAAAATCATCTTTCCATGGATTAAAGCATCGATAAGGCACACCGCATTCAAATACACCGCAGGCCCCCCAATGACGCATCATCCACGGCTCTTTTATAAAGTAATCCGTGGCGTTTTGTATCGCCGCTGGCATCGGGACAATGTTGTTGAAGTCAATTTGACCAAAGTGGTCAACAATATTATGGTACAGTGCTTTGCACCTTTCTGAATCGCCACTTATGGTCAATTCGCTGGTAATTCGATAAGTCATATATTAATCCCTATTTTTATTATTGTTTTTTAATCAGGTATAGATAAGACGCCTATCACTAGAAAGACGGAGAAACGCCTTTACTGTCTTGAAATGAATAGGCGTTCAATTTCTGAATTAAGCTCTGCGCTTTAGCGCAGAGCTCGATGGCCTCTTACTGAAAGTTCATATATTGCAGGAGCGGATTCGCTTGTTTGAGCGTCTGACGCTGAGCAAGCAGCTCAGCGACCACACGTTTTTTGTCTTCTCCTATTGCACAGGCAATAAGAAACGCATCGACTTCATGCGACATGAAGCCCACAGCCTTTGGACCCAGTTGTACTGCGGGCGGAAATGTGCCATCATTAATTCGGCGATGTAAGGTAGCTTGAGATAAACCAACGCGTTTTAATACGTCAGCCTTTTTTTCTATTTTCAGTTGATTAATTGGGTGTATAAGCGCCATGAGACGCCTCCGTTTATTTTTATTATTATGGCTCAAGGAGCCGTTAAAAATATAATATTCGAGTTTTAAAGTGAAAATCAATCATTTTTTCGTATTTATTTAACCAGAAGTAAATATATATGCCTTATATATTTCACGGAAGGCAGAATATATAAACTTCATATATTAAACATCATATCGATATAGCCTGCTATAGCAATCAAGAATAGATAAGTATTAACACAACCTCTCTATTAATTCATTTCATTCAATAATCACACCTCTCGTTTATTTTTACGCCCCATAAAACTCAGCTTAATCTATGTAATATCCGCCCCGACAACGACTTACTCAGTTCCAGTGAGACAACCTGAAAGCGACTGAAAGCACCAGAGACACAATGATAGTGCAGCGCAAATGCTTTGTCGCAAACGGCATTTGCAATGTCGTAACGCGCACTTTCCCTGTCGCACTCGACAAATTCCGTGTCATATTACGCAGTAAACACAGGATTATTAAAATCGTCATATAATTTCCATTTCACTTATTTAAAATAAACACTTCCAATCTCATTAATTATATCGTTATAATAAAAACACTCAGAACAAAAACAGTAACAAGCTGATATCGCTCGTCCTTATTTGTTCCAAATAAAAACGCACGAAAACTTGCCTCACATGGTGAGGTTGCGCTAACAGCCTTCGGCGTTATCGCTTGAAAACACAAAACACTCTAAATAATTAAAATAATAAATAGAGAATTTAAAAAATGGATATTAATATAAACACAGTCGCAGCAACTGTCATTCGCTGCACATCTAGAAAACATAAACAAATACTATCGGAATTCATTGAAAGTCACAGCTACTCAGCAGATGAGTTGACTACACTACTCGCAGGACTGTTACCCTCGCCGATTGAATCTGGGGTAGCCATCGCTTCACACCAAACCTTTATTTCAGAGCTTTCTCACGCTTTATATCTCCACCAACATCCCAATGACGCCAATAAAAATGAGCTGATGAATGCACGCAAGTTAATTCGTATCGTTCAGGCGAATTTTAAAAAACAACGAAAAAGTGACAAAGAGCTGTATTGCAAAGCAGTGAAAACCAATCTCACTGAAAGCGAATACCAGCAGTTACTTGAGGTCATGCACAGCTATAATTATAAATCAGTGAGTCGGTTCCTGAGAGAGGTCATAACTCAAAAACTCACAGTCAAACCTCAACGCAGTGATGAAATCACAGAGTACTTTAAGCAAACAAAGCGCATCGCCACAGTGATGGAGTCACTCATTGACGAAGGTAACCCTGCGTACGACCACGAAATAGCCCGTCAACTAGGTGATGCTCTGTATGAACTAAAACAGAATTTACAACTCACCCGAAATCTCGCTATCGACGCTCATAATTCTCAAACCGCCGAGCTGTTGGCCATGCAATTTTTGGACAGCCGTACGTTGCGTGAGCTTTACCGCAACAAGCTAGAAGTGGAGAACGCCAGTAATGATATTTGAGGAATTACAATGTAAGAATGATAAACAAACGGTGCATGATGCCACGCAGTTAGTTCAATATAGTGCCAAGCAAAGTGATGATGTAACACTGCTGGTTGAATATTCTTCAAGTCGCTCAAAGGGTGACAAGCTCGGGGGAACATCGCAGTTTATCTGCGCCAACGAAATCGCTTCGGTTCCCCTGAATGCAAAGAACCAAGATGCCCGAGACATTGATTGGAGCCGTGCTATTGCTGAACTGCAAAGCGCTTATCTTGCTAATACTAATACGAAACAGCCCTTTCGCCACTTTGTTGTCTCCCTGGCGGAAGGGGAACAGTTACCCCTAGTCCAATGGCGAAAGACAATTAAAAAGCTCATGACGCACCTAGGGTATGGAAATGCTCGTTATATCGCATTCAAACACTGCGATACCGACAATGAACACGTCCATATTGTAGCGTCTACGACTGATTTACTGACAGGTAAAATCATTTCGAACTGGCAATCACACCTCAAAGCCCAAGAAATTATGAGGGAGCAAGAAGTTACGCTAGGGCTACAAACAGTGCAAAGCTCAGAGGAACTCCACTCAAGTTACGACACTGATGTACAAGGCGAAAAAGAGAAAACGGTGATTCGTATGATGAGAAGAAAAGTGGATGCGGCGATTCGTACTCTCCCTTCTGCTTGCTCGTTGGCTCAGTTTGAAGTGGCACTTCTCAACCAAGGCATTGAAATCGAACTCATTCCCGACAGCGCAAACACTCAATTTAAAGGTATCGCCTACCGATTTCATCAATATCGCCTTGCTGGCTCATCTCTACGCAGTGGTAACAAATACACCTTAGGCAAACTCATTAAAAATGGTGTGATGGATGCCAAGGCTCTATTTATCGACAACTACAATAAGCACGATGAAAACATGGAACAAGCTACGGTTCATTTTAACAAAATTCGTAGTCTGGCAATTAAGCACGCTGAAAAACTAAAAGCGGACATCGAAGCATACGAGCATCAGCAATACCGTTACCTCCTCTTTTCATTTGCTCGAAGCCAAGAAGCGGCAATGGAAGCTGAAGTGGAATACTGGTTTGAGTATGCCAAAATACGCTCAACCCGAGACAGAGCGGTGGTGAGGGCTATATATGAGTGTGAAAAAGCGATTTACCACGCATCTGGAACGATGAGTAAAATGTTCTACCATTTGATCATAACCCTATTAGAATACTCATTAATTAACCGTTGTAAGCTAACAATAGCTCCAAACACAATAAACCATCAAACCCCTATATACTGCCAAAGTGCTTAAAAGAGCTTTATCCAAGTTCACCTGGTTGAAACAATGGAAATACCGCACTTATTATCAAAATTTGGAGGCGAGGTCCACTATTGTGAAGACAAATCAAAAAGGACTATAATTGCATTTAAATCAATGAATTAAGCATAAGACAAGCTTTCAAGTTATTAGGAATTTCGATTCTTCAAGTAACGTTTGAATGATGGCCAAACCATATCAATAACTGTCGCCAAGGTAATCATGCCAGATAACGACCAAAACACTGAGTTCATCTGCTCGTCTGTTAACGCCATAATCATCGCAATGGAGTACGAATTCATCAGATTCGTTAACTTCCTCATCAATATTCGATGACACCACCAGCGATTGCTTCAATGACTCTAATTTGTTCAATGATAGTTTTGGCTGTAGTAGCTCAAATTTTGACGATCGATTTTCGTAATCTGAATACCGTAAACAAATTTACAACAACGCCAACCGTGTATCAGTAACAGTAACTAATTCTCTAAAAAACCGGATACATTTATCCAACTCTTCGCGTTTGACGATATGAGCTTCGGTTCTGTCGATTTGAGCGCGATGAACAGCCTCACCTCGTTTTTTTAGCCACTTATTAAGCTGTGTTCGAGACTCATCCGCGGTTATGTAGTTAGCCCAGATCCAGGCTTCAGTAACATCAATACCAAAAAACTCTTC
This sequence comes from Vibrio sp. 704, assembly GCF_033339295.1. Taxonomy (NCBI): domain Bacteria; kingdom Pseudomonadati; phylum Pseudomonadota; class Gammaproteobacteria; order Vibrionales; family Vibrionaceae; genus Vibrio; species Vibrio sp. 704. Next base: position 22,809 of record NZ_JAWOUH010000027.1, read on the forward strand.
GAATAGCGCTTTCGTTTTCTTGGAGCCTGGATTGTTGAAGTACTTGAGGTGCTCCTCAAGCCGATTTTCTACTATTCGCCCAAGTTGAGACCCCTTAACGACTCCATACTTCGCATCAACAAGCTCTTTTGCTATGTCTTCTACATAGGTTTCCCAAGCTGTAAGAGTCATAATCAAAGTGGCTCTCTTGAGCACCTCTGGAGGTTGAGAATTGGAGTTGCATCCGTTTAACTGATCGTAACACTCTAATAATTGCTCTGCGTCTGAGATCGCGTACTCAAAATTGGCTTTCGCTTCTGACATCCCTTGTCCTAGTTATCATGACTATATGCATAAAGTGGAATTTACCATATTTAGGATTAAATCAATGATAACTAGGTTCAATAAAGTTGAGTTACTTCAATAAGCTAGTGACTTTTGGCTGCTAATCGCGCTGAAAGAAGATTGGCACCACCAACGAGCGGCTAACGCTTTAAATCAACCCACTCCGAACAGTAATGAATAGGGTCACAAATTTTGCTCATTGATGTGTAGTGAGAATTACCGATTTGTATACCGTGTACCTGTAGCCCCTGCTTCTCTCTTCGGTTGCTAATTTTCCTATTTAATCCCGAGGGAACTGGAAATTCACCATCGCTCACTAGCAAGACATCAGTTTTGTTGAGCAACCCTCGGAGTGGTAAATTTCAATCTACACTAAACTCATGCTTTGTTTGAAGTTAACTAGCTCCTGAATACTGCTAGTATGTGGATTATATATCCACTCCAAATCAAACTGCGTCTTAGACCGTTGGTACATAAAACAATCACCGATGACTAGTGAATTAAATTTGTTCCCTTTTTCTCTCTTCTCTTCAATGCTCTTCATAACGTTTTTTGGTAGTTCACCCATGATGAAATCAGAGATAACCAAAACATCTGCGTTTTCATAAAACTCCCTCTTCATTAGCTCAGTCGCATGACGGAGTGCTGGAGCAACATCTGTTCCTCCATGAAAAGAGGAACTCAAGAACTTAATCAAAGATTCCAGCCCTTTTTTACCCGTCAAATCAAAAGTCACAATAGATGTTGAGAAGTTAATTAGATAACAATTTCGGTCCTGCTTTCTAGCGACAGTAGACAAGTACAAGGCCATAGCTTTGGCTATGTGTTCAGGTGCACCGTACATTGAACCACTCGTATCTATGCATAAAATCATAGGCCCTAAATTCGAATCCTCTTCAACAGATTCATCTACGGGGATACTCTCCTCCTGATCTATTTCTGTAATGCCCTGCATTTCAAAACTCAATAGGCGTGATTCCAGATATTTAAGGTCAAAAAGAACTGATGTTTCAGGATCCGAAAGAAGTGCCAATTCAGAGGGTAGCGCATGCTCAATATCCTTCCCTTGAACCACACCTACAATCTCTTCCTTTGAATTGATATCAACAACTGGTTGTTTGAATGCTACCGACTTCAATACTGTTTCAATTTTAGTTGATGACTCAATTTGCCTTACTTTCCCTAAAAGCTCAGATACCTTTTTGGCACCTTTGTCGTTTTTGAGGTAGTCCGCCCATCTCTTTAGTGCTTCTATACTTCCACTTTTTAATTCAGCATCAGATAAATCAAGGTACATTCCTGGCTCAAGACCTAAACTCTCCAAGCTGTACATCAACTCTTCCAGCAAATTGAGCCATTCACTAATCTGTTTATAAAATTCTTCACGCATTCTGGACAGAGTTTCGAAGTACCACTCTGATACAGATTTATCCAGCTTCTTCTGCCAATCTAACAGCAGCAGACTTCTAGCTGTATCATTAGGCTTTTTCTCTAACAACTCTTTGTGCCAAAAGGAAGAATCAACGTGATATTTAGCCTTCTGACAAAATGAGATATAGTTTTTTAGTAATCCATTAACATCGAGATTATTCATCCATATTTTCAGATTCGCTTGATCATCGGAAAAAGGGTTGTCCACTTCTAATGACCGTTCAACACCTACTTTCCAAGCACTAACTTTGGCTTCTACCTTAGATGACAGCGCATCTAAATTACCCAACAATACACTTCTTTCACTTGTGAGTTCTTTCAGCAGATTATCTGATTGCTTATGGATAAGTTCTACTGGCATAGAGCCTCCAGACGTTCACAGTCTTTAATTCGTATTTTGAGTTTATCTATTTGAGAAAGAACACCTTTCAAGGCGACATCTGTATCTGCGCTTGTAGTAAACGGACTATGCAGCTCCACTTTATATACACGCAGTTTATCTTCTGTCTCTTTAAGAATTTTTTTTAGCTGTCCTCTAAGATTACCAACTGAACCTGAAAGAGATTTAATCAGCCTCTCATTTACATCACTTCTTTTATCTCCTTTGTGGAAAAGAATAGAAGGGGTGAATTCAAAGTCGTTATATCGATTTCCATAATGTCTATTGCTATATGATAGTGTACAAGATCCCTGCTCATCGAATTCACATGTAACTTCTTTTATGTCATTTCCCGATATGTCGACAGGATGAAAAGAAATATTACTTTTAAATTTATTAAAAGGAATATGAACCGTTTTCTGCTTAATTTCCGGATTACCATAAGAATATGAATTATGCTCTCTGAATTTTGCTACTACTTTAAAATATTCCTCATTACCTAATGAAATTACGTCATATACATCGTCCTTATAGAAAAGTTCCTTAGTGATCTCTTTCTCTAAGCTATCTTTACTATTATCAAGAGCAGCCAAATTGATATCACCAGCAATTCCACATGACTCGATAGCGTCCATCACGATCTCTTCGGTACAAACCCTGTTTTCTGGAGAAGTCCATAAACAATGCTTTAGAAGTATTGTATCGGTCAGGTTTGTATAATTACGCTCGTTGAAAAACGCAGATGCTTTCAACAAAATTGCAGCTTTCTGCCAACGTCGATCCGAAACATACAGACCTAACTCTTCATTTTTTTCACTGATCTCATTACGTATATATTTGATAACAAGCAAAGTGTCTTTACTCAGCTCAACGTTATGTATCGCTTCATTCCACTGACTAAGCTCTGAAAGAGATACTCTAAGCTCCTCATCAACATTAGGCTCACTAGTCGAAGGCTTCGCGTTAAGCAACAAATTAAAATTATCTTCAAGTACAATTGGCGGAACCATTAAACGAGTAATAAATCGGTCATAAAGAGCATCTAGCCCTTGGTTTTCTTGAGGCACTTCATTCGAGGCACCAATAACCGAACGAATAGGTGCCTTGATAACTTCACTGCCATTCTTGAAAACATGTTCATTAATTAAGGTGAGCAGAGTGTTTAAAATCGCTGGGCTGGATTTCCAAATTTCATCAAGAAATGCAAACTCTGCGTCAGGAAGATAACCTTCCGTCTTACGGACATACTTATCCTGTTTGAGTTCTTGAATTGACACAGGCCCAAATACTTCTTCAGGTGTTGTAAACCGATTCATCAAATGTTCATAATACTTTGGTGACTCAAATGCACATGCTAACCTTCTGGAAATTAGGCTTTTGGCAGTTCCCGGAGGACCGAATAGGAAAGTATTCTGTCCACTAAGCGTGCTCAATAATGATACAGAAAGAATATGCTCTCTCTCATGTAACCCTTCACCGATCTGCTCCAATAGTTGAGTTATACGTTTTTTTACTTCTGGCTGAGCGGCTACTCTTATATTTTTGCTGTCTTTGCTTGTTTGGTATTCTTTACTTTTCACATTCATACTACTAACCAACTCTTTCCTTGTTAAATTTAAAATCTGAACGATCTATTAAGCACTTAAGTTTATTGCTACAGCCGTTGTTACGAGCCTGTTCCCCGCATTTTTTGCTGCGATTGAAAAACCTATGATTGCCAAGGCAAATACCCACAAAGACTGATAACTTACCTCTGAAAAATACTCGCCCAAGAATTGCTTCGCGACCAGCAGCGCAAAGGCACTGACAAAAGATACAGCAGCTGCATCCCTGTATAATAAGTAAGCTCTGTGAGTTGAAGCCACTTCGTCCTGCTTATTGGATGGACGATAAAACTCTTTGTACCAATAACTGTTCTGCTCGCTATTATTTTGCTTCAAAAGTTCAAACTCGGACACGCGAGCCTTTAGGAGTGCAGTGTCAATACGTCGATCTCTCTCTGATAACTGAATAAAGCGATGCCCTGGTAACACATTGTTCCATCGCCAAAATACCAAGACGTTCTTGAGGTCAGGAGGCATGAGGTGGCTAAGCCACCCCGAAACCGCACCTATTGCTAACATCGCACCACTCGTGTCTTTTAGCATCTCGACATAACTGATATCAAAAGCACTTTGATTTACGAGTGATACCACTGCAAACTGAAGTACCATCAATACTGAGAGCGGGACAATGTTATTGGCTTTCATCGAGATCCCCATCATTATGCCACCTCTTCTTCATAATCGAAGTGATATGGCTCAGGGTTCATACTATTCCACCCATCACGCCCAGGCGCATTATAATGATGACGAATTCCAGAACCTCTCGTCGCTAGTGCGTTAACACCTCGGTGAGTGAAAGCATTCATCACAGCTTTCCGTGGGTGCTTAGGTTCACCATTTTTAGCCGTAGAAGCAATTGCCGTGATGTTTCGTGAAACACCTTGGCTAATAGGCTCCCCGACTAAACGATTTAGAACGGTCGTCCCAATATTGCGCTTACTTCCATGATGGGGGATCTGCATAAATCGAAGGTCTGCTCCACTTGTACACTGATCTATTTGATCTGCCGCGTGTTCCAGAGCCTGAATGCCTGCGTCCCCAGTAAAAACAGAGCGTCTTCCTTCGACGACTAATTGGGTGATCACACTCGAGTTGTTTTTTGCCGATGTTACCCCTTCATCATCAATCTGGTCTTCACCCCAAGTGGCAAAGAAACGACGAATAGATGCAGCCGTTTTTTCAAAAAAGCTTTCTAAAGCATTTGTTGCAGTGGCTTTTTCAGGCATGCCATCAAAGTCAGGAATGAGGGATTCGTAGTATTCGACAGAAGGGCCGAGAACCTTAATACCACCGCCTGTGTCCGTTAAACCAGTAAAAGGTTCACGTACACTTACCCCTTTCGATTCAGCCAAACTAACCAGTGACCATGCTTTTTCGAGGTTTTGCTTAAAACGTTCCCCTAAGCTGCTGTCCGTTACGCGTCCATCTTTGAATTTATCAGCAAGCCCTTGGTTGTGTAGCCAAGGCTGATGAATCCAAAGCTCTTGTACTTCGAGTTCATTAAGGACCATTTCCAAACCGTTAATGTGGTCTTGATCAGCATGAGTATTAATGACCAAGTCCACTTTAGAAGTGCCAAAACAAGTGGTGATGTGATCAATAATCTTTGAACTTGTGCTTTGAAAGCCACCATCAATCACAACCACCGTTTGCTCGTCACGTGGACCGTGTAGATTCCCGTAGCGAAGTGCGATCGCATCACCACTCTTAGACTCTTCACCAACACCTAAAAAATCAATTTCGTAACCCATAACTTTTTCCTTTTTCTATGAAAGTTAAGAGTTACTGATCAACTAGCATGCCAAGATTTAAGTCATTGTTTTTATTGCATATAACCTTTAACCCATAAAAATATAAAGTAAATAATATTACCATTAGTTATTTATTTTACTATTGCTTATTGGTGCATAAAAAACCGCCACCCTATGGATGGCGGTTTCAAGTCGCTAGCTATATTGCCAAATCGAAGCACTTATTTGCGAGTTGCCATTGCCATGAAGTTTCAAACTAAAGCAAGCTTGTCGTTATTAACGTTGGCCAATCTGCACTGTTATTAACGCTTGCCTTTTTTTGCACTTCGAGCATTCTTTTAACTTGATCGAGACAATCTCTTTCAAAGTCGAATCGGTGCAAGCCATGCATTAACTCCAGCCACCAGTACCCAAAGCCTTGGTCTAAAGTTATCTGGACTGTGTTACCTGACTCAAAGCTAATGGTTAATACCCTTCTATGTTGAATTGTCTTTTTGCCCTCAACGATATTTATCTTAGTTGTTCTACCAGTAGCATTCTCTAACCAAGCCTGAAAAATCTGTCTAAAGTCTGCTTTGTAGTCCCAATCGTGACTGATAAATGCTGGCGGTCTTCCGTTCTTTTCATCAAAACAGGTATCTACCAACACCTCACAATCATGATGTCCACAAACCAAGCCCTTTATTGCTTCAGATACCAGCATTACGGCTGACGGGCTTTGCAAGTAACGGTCTGAATAATGCACATTTTTTATAACATCACTCGATAGCAGTTCCTTCACACGGCTATCACTATCACACACCAGTTGCTTAAATCGCCCACCTAATTGAGTCAGCGTTCCATTCAGCTCTTTGAGAGCTTCTATCTGGATAGCCCCAACTTGAGACAAGTTCTCTGGTTCTACTTCGATAGTGTATGGAATTACCGAAAGTTCCGGTTCAACAGTTGAGATGACAGAGATATCGTCAGACATTAGCCATTCAATACCAGGTATTCGCGCACTATCCTCTAGGTTAGCTAAAGAAAAACAGCCGACATCAGTTTGCGCTTGAAATACCATCAGACCAGTATCGTCCTTGGTAAGGTATAGTGACGCGCCTATATTGTTGATGTTCTCCAAGAATAATTTTATGTCGTCTGGATAATCGACGTCTGGAACAACAAATGACACATCAATATTATTACTCAACATTTCGTAAACTCGAGATTTGAGCAAGTTTACTGACGTATCCCAACGTTCTATATTGCTTGATAAAACAAACTTCACTTCGCTAACCTGGCCAGCAACCACGGATGTAAGCTGCTCCTTAATGCTCAAAGGGCAATATTCAGCTTCAGTTAGCAATCGTTGATACTTCGATGGTAAATTTAAATGGTGTGTAAAATTATCGCCCAACCATTTGAGCGCAATCTGTCTGTTTAATTTGTCGGTGTCGTGTCTTGAATCCGACTCTAGTAAACAATCCGGACAAAATGCATCACAAGCCTTGGGGCATTCAAGCTCTCGTAACATTTGACGCAATACTTGAGTAATGTGATGTGATGTGGATGTAGCAAAACCAGCTCCACCACTTACACTATCAAACAACTGTAAAACCATCGCATGCTGACTTTCACCAACAACCGCTGGGCGTACACTGTATTCAACTTCATTGACTGAGATGCCTAAAGTCTTTACCAGTGCTTTTCGTAACGCTACAACAAGTGATGTTGCAATGACCCTACCTTCATCACTATCAGGGATATATTCTCCAGTGTCAGGGTGCTTTAAAACTAACTCGAACACATCAGTTTGTGAATGAACTCCAAGATGAATGCTTTCTAATACTCTTCCTGAGCCATCACAATCCCCGTGCCGATCATTTTCATCTTTGGCAAACTTACTTGGCCGCGGTGGCTTATGTGTACGTTCAAGGTTTAGCGCTTTTGGTAGCTCTCCCGTTGATGTCATAGATTCAGCCCGCCCACAAGCCATGCACAGTGCAAATCCAGTCCCACTCATTCCCGAGCTATAATGAAACACTTTACCTTGATGATCAGTAATCATATAACCTAATTCAGAGACAGGTAAAGGTACAGGAACCCCCTTAGCACTTACCCAAGCAGGTTGCACTGGAACATAGGTTTGATGCGCAATGTTGTTAGTCGGCTCAATATAATAATCAGTCACAAAACCAGTGGGTTGGATAACTTTTTTCCTGTACTCATTATCTATAGGGATAACTTTTCCACACATTACATTACTGCACGTTAATGACTCGAGGTTAACTTGTTTATTCAGATTAGACTCATACCCTGTCTGACCACAGTGAGGACAACGCCATGCAAGATCAAATTTCTGGACATCTCTTGAGCCTTCAACATGAACATTTTGCCAATTCAAAGAAATTCCAGCAGAACGATGAACTCTACCGTCAATGACGATTTCCGAACCTGGTGCATATTCCCGAATAGCTACAGACAAGTTTCGAGAAGGGAGGCCACGGTTAATTGACACGTTGTCTTCACGCTCAAGCTTATTCTTGTTCTTTTTGAATTTTTTCTCACGAATATAATCAGCTACGTTGTCCGTATCTATACTTACAACATCGGTAGGGAAGCCATAACCGGGTAGAAATGCTTTTGTTGCCAAGTCCCTTAGCAGATACTCTCTACATAAGCGAGACTTCTCGTTGTCGAGCTTATGAGCATATGGGCCATTTGGAGCCGTATCATTAAGCTCTGTCTGAATATATTTATATTCCCCAACCCACTTTTCACTGAGTTCTAGAATTTTTTTAGCAGTCTGCTTTACTAAAATGTCAGGCGACACTCCCGACAGAGCAGTCCCCTTAACTAACTTTTTGACACCATCAAGATATGAATTTTCAAGACTCATAACCCAAAGAGCAAAACGTTCCGCAACTGACTTAACCCCAATGTCAGGTAGATAAAACCATTCAAGATTCAGGTTAATCTTCTCTTTATCTGTTGGGCCTATAACATCGACCAGATAGCGTCCTAATAAGTAGGAGTTCACATGACGCTGCACAAGTTTCTTAGAACTAAATTCAACATGCGGTGCAGGGATGGATGTGGTGAATGCCCATTTAGGGTTATTAAAGACTAATGTGTCATGAGGATTATTCTTGCATATCGTATAGCTGAGAGCTCTAGACTCTTTTGAACGGCCAGCACGCCCCGCTCGTTGAAGAAAGTTAGCCGGATGCGGTGGCACATTATTCATTACAACAGCAGTAATACCACCAATATCAACCCCCATTTCCATAGTTGTTGAGCAGTTGAGAACGTTCTTCCTACCACTCTTGAACTTCTCTTCGTAGTCTGCCAAGCGCTCTGCCGATTGCTGCGCCGAATGTTCAGCAGTTGCGTAATAAAAACCACCTTCCACGGTTCTATCGTTGATATCCGTCCATACATTCTGCTCTCTAAGTGAACGAATTTCCTGCGATTCCTCAATATCAGCACGTATTGATTGGAGCGACTCGTCATACCCTCGATCGCTACCTTCAAACTTCCAAATTGGAGGAAGGTTAACGCGAGTACACTGATAGTCTGAATAGTTACCATTCGCTGGAATGTATGGTGTTAAGCCTCTAAAGGTTGTATCCAACACCTTATTTGTAACTGGGCAAATAAACCCTTCAGTTAACAAAGCAAAACTAACTTCTCTCAAATCAAGGCTATATTGTTTGTCTGAAGTTGAATCTCTAAGAATTTGCAATTTGGTTAACGTCTTCCAAGCATCCTGCAACCACCCGTTAATTAACTGCTCTCCTTCCGTTTTTTCTATATCGATACCCGTTGCTACACGCAACAGCGTGATCAATCTTTGTTGAATTTTTCTACCTTTATTTATCTGAGGCCACTTCTTAATGCGGCTCTCTTCTTCTTCTTTTGAATCTGGAGCTATGAGGGTTTTCGGTGCAAAGTGCATCCCGATCCAACGTCCCCACTCCCTATCTATGTTCACGTATGTATTTTCACGAACAAAGAAGTCAAGGCAGACTTTTAGGTAGTCTTTCCAGTCAGACAGAGTCAAACCACCTTTCTCTTTCCATTGCTCCGGAGCTTTACTTAGTTTTTCAACTTCTGGATAAACAAACCTTATCAATCCTTGTGTTTCAAGGTTGTTTTTAAACTTCGGTCTCCTAGCAAGTTCTCTTGTCAATAACATGTTAGCGAGCTTTAAAGAGCCAGTGGTTACGTCAAACACCTCAGGAGACAGTCTCTTATTCTCTGTCAAAATTGAGTTCTGTAAATCCTTATCCATGCTAATTCTATCGGCTAATTCCTTCCAAGAAATCGCTTTTGGAGAATACCTTGACGCTCCTTTCTCGAGTGCTGAAAGGTATTGAATTAGCGCTTCAGCAACTTGTGGTTTCCTCTTCCCTGCAATAAGGATAAATTCTTCGATATCCTCAACCGTTGAATCCTCGATATATGGACGAACGATATCTAACAACTCATCATCGATCGCAAGTTCCTCTTCAACGTGCTTCCTTAACTCCTTGAAAACTAAACCGCGTAGTCGAGAACGTTCCGCTTCCTGCTGCATTTGAACTGACATTTTCGCAGTGCCCTGGCGGCTGTCAGTAAAAGTAATAAGGCGACGACCTCGCCCTGGAGCATCTAATGGTCCGTAGCCAGTGTCTTTATCTTTTTCGATATCGGGGCAATACTCCAAAACGGTTGGTACAGCGGTTGTTGTATAAAATGGAGCTCCTAATAAGCCTCGTCGTAATGCTTTAGCATGTTGTCCTCTACCTGAGAATCCACATTTGCTACACTGCTCTCCGTCATCGAGATATTTAGCTAACCGTATACTGCCCGACTTAACACTCGCTTCTTTGCCATCGTGGTCATAAATAGTTTCAAAAAACATATTTTCTTGGTTTTCAGTAGCTGAGAGAACCAGCATACTATCGCTAGCTTTAAGAGCGCTATATTGGTCTGTTCTTTCCTCATCTATGTGTTTTTCTCCCTCTTCTAAGAGAGAAAACTCATCACTTACCTTACCTGTCCATTGAGTAAGTACCCCGCTCTTATCTACACCTAACAAGTGCGGTTCATTACACTCGCTACAAAATGACAGCTCTAGTACCGGCGCACCACAGTCACATTTCTGTCTTTGCTCACTAAGCACCTGACCAAACTGCCAATCTCGATTGAGATGGGTGCCTGACTTTTCAGAGCAATTGGGGTCAATACAAGCCCAAAGTCCGTTTAAAGTTCGTTGAAAGTAATGAGCTCTCAATTTAAGGAAGGGTTGTGCATTTCTATCGTATGACTCTTTCGTTCCAGTGCATATATCTAACCAACGATACAATTCATTCTCGGTCAAATTGATTGGACTTAAACTACTGGCTAACTCAGAAAAGAGTAGCGGACTAGAGTCGTTGGTCGTAAACGCAGATCTTATCCTTTTCGCTATTTCAGATTCACATAACGCTCGATAGCGACTTGCCGAAACATAAGGGTCTTGGACATCTTTTTTGTTTTCAGGCAACTCTCCGTCAGGGTCAATGCTCTCTAGGACTGAGATATCTTTGTTATTAAATGGGTAATCAGGAAGTTTCGGTACTGCTCGCTTACCACCAATAACATCAACTTGAGCCTCACTTACACCAGCAAGCTCAGCTAAATACGTTCTAAGTTGTGATTCAGCCTCTGATCCAGCGATTGTTGCCGATGTAGCCACAAAACGTACATTTTCCGGTTCTACTTCAAACGCCTGCATTACCCTGCGAAGTTGCAACGCAAGTTCAGCAGCTTGAGAACCCACGTAAGTATGCGCTTCATCTAAAACAATCCACCTTAATTTTCCTTTCGATTGTTCGATAATAGGAGCATCAGCTTGTCTCACCAACATATACTCAAGCATTGTTCCATTCGTGACCAAAATTGGAGCTGGGTTATCGCGCATTAGATTACGTGACAACACTTCTTGTGGCTGCTTGATCTGTATTTGACTCTGGCTAGCGCTTGGGTCATTGGGAGTATTGCCATTAAACAAGCAAAAGCGGATATCACCTTCAAAATGTTGCGTCCAAGCGTTTAGACGCTCTTTCTGTGAATTGATTAATGCATTTAAAGGGTAAAGGAATAGCGCTCTTACGCCTTTTAGTGCTTTCCCCTCGGTTTTTACTTCCCGCACCAAGTCTTCAAGGACAGGAACCATAAAACACTCGGTTTTCCCCGAACCTGTACCACTGGTAATAATTCTAGATTTAGGCTCTGGGTTGAGTAAGTCTCGCCATGCCGCAAGCTGGTGCTTGAATGGAGACCACTTAGCTTTAAATGCATACCTTCCGTTAATATCATCGTCTAATGCTGTTACTAGCTCCTTTGAAAGCAGTCCTTCTGAGACCAGATCGCTCATTTGAACTTTACTTTCTTCCCAGGCAAAGGTTTGCTCAAAAACAGGGCCATGAACAAAGGGCTCAACTGTTTCAAATCGTTCGCTTAGGTGGTTACGCAATGAGGGGTTGCTGATACCGAGAACACTCAATGTTGACTCTTTCGCACGATTGTTTGCTTGTTGTTTTAATGTTGAAAAATAGCCTTTCATTTTCTCTCACCAGCCATAATACAAAGTAATAATTTATACATAGGAACAAACCACTGACGGTCAAACTCAATGAGCTGGCGAAGAAAAAACTCATTCGCAGGCTCATCGCTAATACCAATTTCGGAAAGCGTTGTTTTTTGTAAAACCAGAGCTGATGCATACAATGGAAAGTACAACACCGCCTTTTGAAAACCTTTACCATCGGGGATAGAAAATGTCACAAGGTCTTGGTAATGGTCGAGACACCACTCTTCTATATCGTTTGAAAACATCGTCGGCCAGCGTCGGTCACTAGTGTGTAAGCTTCTAACTTCCGATACTGAATGAGCCGAGAAGTACTGTAGTACGCCTCTGAGATTCTCTTGAGGGATAATTGCTTTATCAAGAACCAAATGTCTGCAATCAGATTCGAAAACAGGGCATATTTGCGATATATCGTCTAGCTTCTGGTTAATTAGCTTCGTGACAATCCTTTCTGGGTAACCGTCATCACGAATTCCTTGAATGAAATTTTGAGAAACGCGCTTCCAAGCAACGATCGGTATTAGTTCCCACATTACGTTGAACTCAGACTGCAACCTACTCATCAAAGGAATAGGGTTGTCAAACCGAAATGCCAGTGCTGCCAATACGTCCTGCCTTTTTACTACTGACTTCCAGATTTCAAACGTTGCTAGCGGCAAATAGCCAAATCTTGTTTCAAGGTCAGTAAGAAATGTCCACCCACTATGGTCAAAATCCACAACCATTTGCCCCAACACTTCGTCTATAGCATTCGGATTGACATGACAAACTGTTGCGGCTTTCTGTAAGCTTCGGACATCGTTTCGGTTCTCAGTATTCTTACTTCCGGGAACAAATCTAGCTCGAAATGCTACTTCAGAATCAGTTGATGGTACGATTAGAGATGGATTTTCAGGAGACGAAGAAAGCTCAAAAATACCAGTAGCTACACCTTGAGACTCTCTTTGGGTCAATGGTTTGGGATGAACCGCTGGATTCGTAAGATCAATTAGCACTGGTTTAATCTTACCAAAATCCTTAATCGTCCCTTCAAACTTGATGCATGAGTTTTCAAATTGAGTCATAGTAGAATAGCGTCCAATCTGAAATTGCACGGTCTTACATGCCCCGCTTATCTCAAGTCTGACTAGGTCATCCAGATTCCCATTTGTAGCCAATAGTTCTCTTACATTATGTCTAATTTCATACAAACTGATTTCTAATGGCTGATCCTGAACCTTATATTCCCATAAGTAGTAAGCCTGTCGAGAACTGTTAGGAGAGCTAAGTTCAATCTTATAGCTACACTGCTTACCCAGCCTAGGAAACAACATAAGCCGACTACCTAGCAAGTCCGCCACTGTCAGTAACTGGGGTAGTTTGTTACTATCCTTGTCGTAAGCTAACACACCAGTTGAAGGGAAAGGCACACTTACCACAACCGGAGCAGCCATTAAATTGGTCGTAACTTCTAATAAAAGCTCGCGAGGAGGCATGCCTACAGCTGATATGATCTCTAGGCATTTACCATACGCTGTTGAACGAGCGACGACATCAACTCCTGCATTCAATACCTTAACGGTAAATCGGTTCATACAATGGAGTTCAATGTTCCCCCTGTCTGCGTTTTCGGAGGAGATTAGCCTGATATCAAATGACTTGGGCAAAATCGCCAGTCTCTTTTGAAAGAGGGTATGACCTTTAGTGGACTTTACTTTTATACTTTGTAAACCAAAAATGCTTGCCTTATGTCCCCCACCCACGGGCTCACCTGCCACTACAACCTGAGAGCAAATGTCCTGCGTAGTAATTTTGGGTAACCCCAGATAAACTGGCTGGCCTTTTTCGGTACTAAACGGAAGTATTTTTCCATCTATTCTGACATCATCATACTGAGTGTTGTTCGCTGAGGTCTTTATCAGGTAACGATCTATTTCAAGCCCATTATCCACAGAGACTTTCAACGTACCGCTAAATGTACCTACGGTATAACCATAGTCTGTCTTGATATTTGCATCTTTAGCTTCTGATTCATCTAGTACCGCATTTGGTGGACATAACACGGTCAACGACTCCGCTCGAGTACTAATGCTACCTGTACCAACGAACATCATTTTTTCATCGATGCAACATAGTACTACCGGTACCTCACCAATCATTATTTCCGAATTAGATATTTCTTCTCTATGAAGTAACTTACCTGCCTGAAGTACAATTAGGTACAGCGTTTGTTTTGGGTCAACTCGATTGAAACGACAAAACGTGGACCTTAAAACGACGCTACACTTGCCAGTATCACTATGAATATGACCAACACCAACTTCTGCAAGTGGCGTACTACCTTCATAAATAAATAGCTCTACACGACTAGTCACCGTATCTTCACGCCTAAAAGGCATATCTACTATTTTGGCGAGTTTGATCTGGGTGACAAACTGGCATTCTGATGTATTAGCGAGCCATTGCTGGCATGTAATCCTCTTATCTGCTTGTTTTTTATTTCGATGTTGTTGTGATGCAGATGAAAGCAAACCAGACAAAAATTCGTTACCAGCATTGCCGTCCAATGGGATCGGAAACACTTCACGCCAACCGCCAGCGTTATCATCCAGATATGCAGCCGGATTGTTCTGTTCATCCAAATCGTAGTCTTCAGTTAGACGTAATAACAACTCGGTCATTCGAGTAATTAAGTTAACTGTGGTCTCTTGTTTAAATGCCTCGGGTAAAGAGTCCATACACTCGGTCACTAACTCTACGGGCGAATATCCAAAGTCTTTTGCATCTTCGTAAGACTTTAATATGCGTTTGAATATTGCCTGAAAGCGGCTACCCTCACTGGCAAGAAGCCCATAAGGAAGACCGCCCTCTTTAAATAAAGAACCAAGATAGCTGTTTCTCTCGTCTTGATATTGGCTAATAGGACGTCCCCAGTACGCTTTTAACCCACGCTCAACGACATTCTGCCTACTATTAGCATCGAGTTCATAGCCTAATGACTCCCAAATCCCAAACCAAGTCCAGCCCCCCATGTAAACGCGACGATACCATTCTGAACAAAAAATTGAGAAAGCAGCGCACCAATTTTTGCTTGATTGGGGTTTACCAATCCGTCTTAGAATACTGCGCAACTGGATATATTCTGATTCTGTAACGTGATATTGGTACAGTGGTTGTCCATTTGGTAACGACAGCTCATTTCTATGTAAAAGTCTCGTCAACCATTCTTCGATAGTGATAGGCAATATCGAATTACTTGTTGTATTGATACGCCCCTCCACAGGAGGAATATTCAAATCCATTTTTTTACCCAGCCTTTGCATTGAAATGGAAGTTTTATGTTTTTATTGTGTATTCACATGATATCAATAAAAACAACGCTCTCTAACGTTCCACGTCACGCATTTGTATGTTACTTGTCACATAACAACCAATAAATCTAAATGCGTGCGGTATCGATAGATAGCTTTTGATTGGAAAGCTAAAACAAGTTACATGCCAAAACTTATCTCGTTGTATTTATTGAAATTCGTGTAAGGCCACGTAGAAATATAGTAAGAAAAGTTACCATTAGTAATTAGTGTTACATTAAGAGAGCCAAATGGAGTATGTTAAGACATCATTAGCGCCTAAACGGAACCACATTACTCTTGTCACTAGAAGGTGGATTTGTTCCTATGATTTGCTGGATGTATTCAAGCAAACGCTCGATTGGAATGAAGAGCTGTTTCTTGTTGTTGACCTTGGTGCTTTTGGTTTGGCAATTGATGTAGTTAGAAATCTCAAACGCCAGTGGCTGGTTTAAGCGATCGAGGTTTCGATCGTCTAAGGTTTGAGTGACCCATTGGGCAGCGTCGGCTATATGGCCGTTAATACTCAGGTCGGTGTTTTTTATCCAGTGTGGCGTAAACTCAATGTCATTGAGCTTGGATAGCAGTGTGGCGTGGTCGTAATGGCTGATTAAGCCGCTCGCTTCAAAAGCTTCCACAAAAGCAAATTGCCACTCTATTTTTAACCGCTCAGCGAGTTCGTCGGGTGTGAAAATCATTCGATTGAGCGAAAAAAATAGATAAAACGGCTGTTGGCTTCACAAACGATTAAGGTTTTCTCTACGGATCTGTAACGGTTTTCAATCAGGTGCACCTGCCAGTTCATAGTCGCAACATCTGAGCTCAGTTTATTGACTCCGGCTTGTTTACCAGTTTCCGTTGACAAACGTGGGAAATCAGCTTTCAGCCATTTGTTGAGTGCATTGGTCGCACTGAGTTGAAGTTGCATAAAGACATCCTAAGCTACTCGAAGCAATATTCACTTGAGCCCGCCAAATGTATCGCATCAAGTAGCAGGCTCCAATTGTTCATTAAGGGTGGGAAGACCAAACATCTCTCACTAGCTTAAAGTCTTCATATTGAAAAGAAGTATTGTAAGACATAGATTTCGCTTGTAGTAAGCTTTTAGACATCGGGAGTATATCCATGAGTTCTTGACGTTGATCTCTATCGTTCGGCTCTTCAAAACCACCATCGTAGATCAACCCTCCTTTACTGGTAAAAAGCCCCCTCGCATGCAAAAATCTAGATCCTTCATCATCAGCACAATACCAATATAAATTGATATTGTCTGGCATTGTTCCTTTGAAGCTTTCTAGAGCTTTTCGCGTAACCTGCCATGATGGTTTTCCATCTTCTTCAGAAAATATATGGAAATCTACTGAAGCTTTTTTACATAGCTTCATTATTTCAAGTAGTGTTTTTCGATAACCAGGTCTGGTGAAACAGATATACGGGTCGTAAATAGTTACCTTTTCTGCACCAAGTAAAAGTGCTTTTGCTGCTTTAGCAAGAGACACCGCAGTTCGAGGAAATTGCGAAGTATAGGAAAAATCATCATCAGCCAGATCAACAAAAGAACTTACGAACACAGGTATAGAATTGAGTGACTGCTCAACCACTCGATGAAATGGCTCGTTCCCATGGCTCATCGTTGCTGCATTAATCCAGCCTGCCCCTTCGAATGCTCGATTAAAAGCTACCGTTTTATTATCCTTGAACGCTCGAAGTCTTTCTGTAGCACGATCTAAAGTATCGCCTTGATGAGTTCTTCTCAATTGGTCTGAAACTTCCCTAAACCAAGCCTTAGGAAAACCAGATAATACTGCGCCGCGATCAAATCCAAGCCTTGCATCCAGCAATGCCAAATCAGCTAAGGAGTTGACTTCTGTAGGCGCTACCGCAAACTCCAAATGCAACATCAGAATAGCTCCTCTCTTCTTTCTTCGAAGAAGCCATTTGGCCACGGTGCATCAAACTCACCCTCGTCAGTTGTTTTGATTGGAATTAAACGAGTTTTACCTTCGGACTGCTCGCAGAAAACTATCTGTACATCACTTTTCTTACAACCAAATGGCTCGTATTCGATCTCTTCATCTGCGGTTTGGCGGCGCCGCTTTAACAACCTCAATAGCAAATGTTCGCTGTGAGTCTCAACCAAGAACATACGGTCAGAATTTATCTTAGTTGCCTCTAGCATCATATCCCCCAAAGCCAACTGCCACTTGGGGTGAATATGCAATTCTGGTTGCTCGCACGACACGATAAGATCTCGCTCAAGTGAGGTAGCAACTACGAATGGGAAGACTTGTGATACGCCAACACCGACACTTGATGGCAGTAAAGGAATATCAGTATGGGAGTCTATTAGAATAACCGATTTTTCACTCAGACTTGCTTCGCCGTAATCTGGAGCCTCAAAGCGGTAATTAGTGCCGAAGAACTGGCTACTAGTAAACTTTTTATTAGTTTCGGTTTTTACCCTTTCACTCGAAAAGGCGAAAGTCTCCCAGCCAGCTGTACCATCATACCAACGCTGAGTGCTCGTATTTTTGTTCAAGACAGTTGCGCGTGTTGGCACAATACGTAGCGGACCAATATGGAGCAACTCCTCAAGTTTTCTAACTAGTATCTTAAGTGGTGCAAACGCAGCCTGTGATAAGGCAGCTTCGGCGAACAACCGTGCTGCCAGTGGGTGGTCTTCAAAAACAACAGACCAATCAAAAGGAGCATTAGATAGGTCAAGCCTCTTGTAAATATTCGGCAACGCATCTTGACTATTAATAGAGACGCCTTCCCACTGACCAGAATCAAAAATATTCTCGGTTTCGAATGATTCATCTACCTCCCAATGTGGAAGTGGCTGATAGTGAGTAATTTGGCAATCCGGTCGACCTGCTTGAGCGGTTGTTTTGAAATACTCAATACCGTGGCTTTTACATACATATCGGCTAATGAACGCACGTTTTTTGGTATGGTCCCAATTAATATCTAACTCGAAAGATAAAACGTCAGTGTCTGAATCAGGTGTGAAGAATAATGTATTCTCTAGTAACCAACGCTCGGACTCTGATAAGTAATCATCCCAAATATCCGTTGTACCATCTCTAAAATCTAGAGTTGCACCTAGGGTGATAACGCCATTTAAGTCTTTACCATGAACAATATTTTGGAAACCACCAAAGTAGAGTGACTCCCCAGCGATTGAACTGTATTGTGCATCAAAATTACGTTTTGCGACCACTTCATACAGATACAGCAGTGCATGTAATACTGTGCTTTTACCAGTACTGTTGGCGCCAAAGAATAACGTGATAGGCGCGAGTGGGATCGTGGCTTTATTCTTAATACCTTTAAATCCACCAACGGTAAGTGATGTTATTTTCATTTTTACCTAACCTTTGATCAAAAAAGAGGCATCCGAAGATACCTCTGTAACTTATAGTTGGCCTGAGAAGGCTTTTTGGGACAATGAGTTAAATTGGATATTGGATTGGTTATGAAAGAAATCACTTTGAGCTAGCATTTTTAAATACTTGTTGAAAAAATCCACAAAGTCCATTTGTTTTCTTTCTGGAGCAATAGGAAACTCTATATTACCTAATGTTCCTTTGCTCAACATACCTTTCATCGAGTTGGTAGAGCTATCTTGAATTTTTTGTTTGGAAACCAACATTAATGCGTATAGGTATTCCGTGGTAATAGAGTCTTTTGGAACGAGTGCATTAATCTGTTGGTTAAAAGAGACTCGTCTATCGGCAATCGCGATGTTACCAATACAACTTAAACTCCCTGCAATACAAGTCATGAGAACCGCTCCAGAGTTGACAGCCCGACCTTTTAATAATCCCGACTCAGAAAGTGACTCTTCAGCTGAGGTCAAAAAGTGAGATGGTGTATTGATGTTATCTGACTTTATCCATTCAATTTCATCACCGTAATTTTCAGGTTCTTTTCTTGAAGGTGTATTACCAGTCACGATTCCTACGACATCACGCAATGGTTTAACCTCCCACCCCTTCGGATTCGTCACCGGATCACCAAACATATCCAAAAACACGCTGCGTAAAAACTCATCGGCAAGGTCAATGGCTTGTTTGCGTTTCTGGCGAATGGCATCGGCTTTATCCAAAATGGCAGCGATGCGT
Source organism: Vibrio sp. 704 (assembly GCF_033339295.1). NCBI lineage: Bacteria > Pseudomonadati > Pseudomonadota > Gammaproteobacteria > Vibrionales > Vibrionaceae > Vibrio > Vibrio sp. 704. The sequence continues at coordinate 42,349 of NZ_JAWOUH010000027.1, forward strand.
TTTTGTTCTTCTAGTGGTGGAAGTGGGATTTCTATTTGTTTTAAAAATGGAGTTCCTACGCGTTTTTGACCAGCAGCACCAGCCATGGCATTTGTTCCTAAAAACCTAAAAGCATCGCTCCAAAGTAAGTAGAACAAGTATGTAGGATCTAACTTCTCCAAATCGGCTCGCACTACATGAAACTCTGTAGATCCAAAACCTACTTGGTGTTTAATTTGGTAAGGTCTTAGACTCTTACCATTCTCAAAACAAGGCGTGATCTTAGCTAAAAGCACATCACCACGTTCGAAATAGGTGAAGCCCTTTTTGGTATCTTTAAGAACTTTGGGCTCTTCCCCCAAAAGTACCCCCTCTTCAGAAGCCGATGCCATCGCAACAAATGAAACAATCTGGTCTTCATCAATATCTTTAGGACACCTAGGGTTTACTTCCGCTACCTCAGTCAGTTTAACTAAAGGCCAACTCATAGCATCGACTCCAATTCATTTAAGTCTGCCAAAATCTCGTTTTCTACCGCTTTAAGTTTGCCTAAAATCACTTTCGGTTCTTCGTAGGTCTCGGGCTTATAGTGCTTTTTCTGATATCTGTTGATCGACAGGTCATATTTGTTCGACTTGATATCACCTTTCGCAACCAAGAACGCTTTTTGGGTTTTGTCTGTCCATTGTGCGGTTGACTCACCTGCCATAACCGCCGCTTGGTAAGCTTTGTACTGCTTGACCAAATCAGGCAGATCGTTGTCTTTGATTGGGATACGCTTATCATCCAGCGACTTACCATCGGCCTGCACATCGTAGAACCAAACATTATCGGTGCTGCCACCTTTGGTGAAAATTAGAATGGCGGTAGAAACGCCCGCATAAGGCTTAAATACACCACTTGGTAGCGAGATCACCGCTTCCAACTGGTTATCTTCTACTAGGTGTTTACGCAGCGTTTGGTGCGCTTTAGAGCTACCAAATAACACACCATCAGGGACGATGGTGGCAGTGCGGCCGCCCACTTTCAGCATGCGTTGGATCAGTGCCACAAACAGCAGTTCGGTCTTTTTGGTTTTAACCACTTTTAGAATCGCTGGGTCGACATCTTCTTCATCTAAGCTGCCCTTAAACGGCGGGTTCGCTAGAATGATATCAAAACCGTTTTTCGCCTCATCAGGATAACGCTCTATGAAGCTTTGGCTTAGGGTGTCTTGGTAGTGAATGTCTGGCTGTTTTACACCGTGCATCACCAAGTTCATTGCTGCCACGCGCAGCATGGTAGAGTCAAAGTCAAAGCCGTGGAACATGTCGTAATCAATATGAGCACGGTTTTCTAGCAAATCACCTGCGTATAAATGATTAAACACAGGGTTGCCGTGTACATCTAAAACAGGCTTACCTTCAGTGTCAAAGGCTTGCTCTTTCTCTACACCTTCAGGCGACGAATACTTTTCTAGCAGGTATTCGTAGGTCGAAGATAAGAAGCCGCCAGTACCACAGGCCGGGTCACACACTCGGTGCGTTTCTTCTACATCGAGCATTTCAATCATGGCGCGAATAATATGGCGCGGGGTACGGAACTGGCCGTTGATCCCTGCGGTGGTCAGTTTAGACAGCAAGTACTCGTACAAGTCACCTTTTACATCTTTGTTTTCTAGCGGCAGTTCACTCACCAACTCAACCGCTTTCACCAATAGCGATTGTTTTTGGATAATTAGCTGCGCATCTTTCATAAACTCAGCAAACAAGGTGTCGTCACTGGTGAGCTCTTTGAAGAATGGGAACAATTCATCTTTTACCAGTGGGTAAAGCTGCTCTGCGCCAAGATGACGGAAGTTTTCCCAACGGATGTGCTGTTTATCCTTCTCTTTATCTTTACTGATTGGAAAGCGGCGATTAAATGGCTTGCCCGTTCGTGCGCTACGTTTTTCGTCGTTACGCTCGTTCATGTCTAGCATGCGGGCGTACATCAAATAGGTAATTTGCTCAACTACGGTTAACGGGTTGGTGATCCCGCCCGTCCAAAATTCTTCCCATAGTTTGTCAATTTGGCTCTTCAATGCGCCTGATGTAATCATTATCTATTCTCTATATTCTTTTATGGCAATTGACGCTGGCAGTTCGACTATTTACCTCAAAAAGCAGCGACAAATGTAATTGGTAGTAGTGTACTGAGCAGGTTGGTATCTCCAAAGGATTAATTCACCACTTTATAACACTTGCTTGTTTCTCACCCAAATGGACACTAAAGCGGCGAACAAACTGTTCCACCACATCCGCTTGAGCAGGAATTGGGAATACGCCATCTAAGCCAGCATCATCAATTTGATTGAACGGAGCGTCGTATAGCTGTTCAATATCAACGCTACCGTAGCGACACAGGTGATTTTTGAGCATACCAATAAAGCGTTGTTGTCTTGAGTTAAGGTGCGTATGTACTTGCTGCACAAAGGCCGTAAACTCATTTTCAATCGCCTTTGCATCCATGCCAACGATGGTACGTAAAATCTGGTCAAGTCCTGCGGTTGATTCCGGAAAGAACTCTTTCAAAATCGAAAGATCGACACTTGGGTTTTGGGTATGCACAAGCGCGTTGAGCGTCTCTAAATCGGCTTCTGTTACTGATTGTCCGGCACGTATTTTCTGCAACACTTCATTAGATTCAAACAATGGTGTCAGCGTTTTTTCGACCTCTTGTTTATAGATCTGGTAGTCCACCGTCACAATATCGGTTTTCACTTCTTCAGTGCGATATTCAGCCGCATCCTCTTTCACATCTAATACGGGTGTTGGCTTCGGTGGCGGAGTCGCACCTTTGTCACGTAAATGGATTACCGTTCGAAGCTCGCTTCGGCAGGCTTCCAATTCATGATGGTCAGCATCATTCCAGAAGTTCGGCTGCTGCACCTGCTTAATGGTACTGGCCTTACTGCGCACTTCGTTAAGGTGCATGGAAAGTGTGGTGACCTTGTCCATAATCGGCATCGCGGCAATATCGACCTTGGACGGTTGTTTGAGTTTGACGAGCTCAAGTTCTAAGAACTGGAGATCGAGTCGCAACGCTTCGCTCTCACCAGTAATTGGCTTCCATTGCATTAGCGGAGCCATGGTAGAACGCAGTAGCTCTTTGGTGTCAGGAGCCATTTGGTACAAGGTTTTCTCATTACTTAGCTGCGCTTTGATTTGCCAGTTTTCACGCACTTCGATGGTTTTGTCGTTAAGCGACTCTATATCGGCTTTAATCTGTGGAACTACTGCGTCGAAGATATCCATCTCTGCACGTTTGAGAGCCTCATCAGCCAAGTTTAGCCGCGCTTCAAATACCTTTTGCGCAAGAGATTTACCTTTTGCGCCATCGTCTTCGTCTGGGTTCATTTTGAAGTATTCAAAGTTGTTCCAGTGATCGAAGATTAAGAAATGCTTTTTATGTTCACCTAGGCCAAACAAGTTCTCACACAAACGGGTTCCACGACCTACCATTTGCCAAAACTTTACTTTCGATTTGATTGGTTTCGCAAACACAAGATTGATACATTCTGGTACATCAATACCGGTATCGAGCATATCTACAGAAACCGCAATGGTGATTTCGTCTTTGTTGCCTTCGGCACTTTTGAAGTTGTCTATCAGTTCATCCGCTCGTTCGTATTTCGAGTGAATCACTCGACAAAAATTGCCACCAAGATCGGGATACATTTCAGCAAACAGATCGGCGATAAGTTCTGCGTGTTTGATGCTACGAGCAAAGATGATCGATTTACCAGGCAATTGATTGTCAGCATCTTTAAGACCACGTTCCATTAAATTACGGATGATCTGGCGGTTGGTGTCTTTGTTAAAGATCGCTTTATCGATTAGCTTTGAATCAAAATCGAGCTCATTCGGGTCAATGCCTTGATCTTCAAGTTCAGCTATCTGCTCATCAGTAAGCTCATTACCTTTAATGCCATCACGCAAGAACTTGGTGGTATGAGAAACGACTTTGAAAGGCACGAGGTTTTCTTCTTCAATCGCTTGCTCTAATGGGTAGTTGGCCGTTGGCATTTTGTAGTCACAACCAAACAGCTGACTGGTCGAACGGGAGATCATCTCAACTGGCGTTGCCGTCAAGCCCACTTGCAGCGCATCAAAATACTTAAACAGCTCACCATACTTATTGTAGATAGAACGATGTGATTCATCGGCAATAATAAGGTCGAAGTGACCAACATCGAACTCTTCGAAGGTTTGCATCATGCCTGGGTAAGTCGCGATCACGATACGCGCTTTACTCGCGAGATCTTTTTTGCTTTTACCTTTTACGAATAACGGCTCTTTGGTGAACTCATTAAATGCGTTTGCCGCTTGTTTGCGTAGCTCTTTACGGTCACATAAAAACAGCACTCGCTTTGCCCAACCAGCGTCAAGTAAACGCTTGGTCAGCGCAATAGAAACACGAGTCTTACCCGTACCTGTTGCTTGTACTATCAGAGCTTTGCGGTGTTTGTCGCTAAATCGTTCACACACACGAGTGATCGACTCCATTTGATAGAGTCGCCCCGCGACTTCTGTATCGATCGGTGCGCTGTTGAGATCTTTCTTCAGCGCACGTTGCTGGATAAGGTATTGCAGGCTGTCTTTAGAGTAGTAACCAAACAGTTTGCGTGGTACGTAACCCTGAGCATCATCCCATAGCCAAATGTCGTAGCCATTGGTATAGAAAATAACTGGACGTTGGCCAGTTTGTTTTTCTAATGCATCGGCGTAGATTTTGGCTTGCTCTTGCCCTGCTCTCGCATCCACTCGGGTTTTCTTCGCTTCGATAACTGCCAGTGGTTTGCCGTTGTCGTCCCACAGTACGTAGTCACAACGACCTTTGCCTGATTGAGTCGGCTGACCATCCACTTCGTACTCTTTTGATACTTGTTCAGTACTCACCTCTGCCAATGCAACGTCCCAGCCTTCGCTTCTCAGCTCAGAATCGATTAGACGTCTACGAGTTTCCGCTTCGTTAAAGTCAAAGCTGTTTTTCAACTTGAGGGTGTTGCGCTTTAGCTTGTCAGCTTTAGTTTGGTCAACTTCCAACTTGAGCTTACTGGCAGCCTGCTGGGCCAACAACTGGGCTTCTTTTGCCTCTTCAAGTTCTTTTAACGCCTGCGTAAGCTGCTCACTGTTCTGGGCGAGCTTTTGCTGTAGCTGTTTGTTTTTGCGTTTAAAATCCGCTTTAGACTCACCCTCTAACGGAGCATTATCAGGTTGAGTATAGCGAGGGCATTCTTCTTGGGAGCCATCCCCATAGGCGATGAAAAGCCAGCAACCAATCAGGTAGGATTCTTTGAGTAACCAGAGTGCATCATGCTGATTGACATATCCGTCATGGGCGGCTTTATTTCCGCCTTTGCGCACAGCATGAAATTTATCGAGAATATCTTTATGGATGATGGCAGTAAACGAGGCACTCGTCAGCTTGTCGTGAACCGACGCATTCGGCAATACAGGTAAACGTAGCTCTCGGTAAAGATAGCCAACGATTTTTTCGACATAGCAACGGAGCTTAACCATCGAGCTTTGAGGATCAGTCACCGCATAAGCTTCGGCAAATGCACCCAGTTCAGCCAATTCTGGCCAGTCTTTTCTTAGATGTTCAAAGTTCACTGACGTTTTCACTCTTATTGTACTCCTGACCTCAATGAGCAATAGGTATGCCAACCCTGTTTTAGCCAACTTGCTATTCTTCAATACCTAATTTTGTCATCCAACCGCTTAACGTTTGATGACTCTTTAGACCTAGTGCTTCTGCCGCTTTAGATTTATTTCCACGACAATACTCCAAAGCTGAGTTAACCGCATCTTTCTTAATATTATCAATGTATTGCTGTATATCTCCGGGAAGCGAAAATGCGCTCGATCCAGATTGGTTCGTACCAGCACTTAATACTGAAGCTTGGAGATCTTGAGATGAAATAATATTCGATTCAGACCATAAAACCGCTCTATTTAATGTATTCCAAAGCTCCCTTATATTTCCAGGCCATGGGTAGGACTGTGCAAATTTTATTGCATCCTCGGAAATTTTCTTACTTTCGAACAGAGGGTGTTTTTCAGCCTGTTGATTGATATCGCTCATTAGCGTTGAGATGAGCTCTGGAATGTCTTCTGCTCTTACTCTAAGCGGTGGCATTTCAATAACTCCGACGGCGAGTCGGTAGAACAAATCTTCACGAAAGGCTCCTTGCGATGTCATCTGAAACAAATCTTGGTGCGTGGCCGCAATAATGCGCACATCAACAACCTTAGATTTAACGTCACCGACTCTCGTAATTTCTTTTTGTTGCAACGCTCTAAGTAATTTAACTTGGACATTGAGTGGCAGCTCACCCACTTCATCTAGGAACAAGGTGCCGCCATTTGCCTGTTCAAATAGCCCTGCATGATCTTTATCTGCTCCAGTAAACGCCCCTTTGACGTGACCAAAAAGAATTGAATCAACCAAGTTCTCTGGTAAAGCACCGCAGTTAACCGCCCTGAATGGCTTTTCAGAGCGAGGACTTGCATTATGAATTGCTGTAGCCATTAACTCTTTACCTGATCCACTTTCACCAAGCACAAGTGCAGGCAAATCAGATAACGCAAGTCTATGAGCTTTTTTCACTAGACGCTGCATGATTTTCGATTTTGCTGTTATAGCTTCAAAAGCGGGGTTTAATTTAGGACTGTCTGAAGTAAGTGACTGTATGGCTACGGTGGAGGCTTTGGTGTATTCAGTTGCGAAATCGACAGGGATCTCAACCTCTATTAAGTCACCCTTGGGAGATGTTTGAAGTAGCTTACATTTCGCAATGCTCTTACCAAGCAACACAGAAACAACTGTCATTGCTGGCGTTCCAGAAGTGAGGTTGATGAAAACGTGCTCCGCTTTAGAAGACACCTGACCAAGTTGTTTCTGCATCACTTTTGTTATTGATAAGTAGTCAATTGGTGACGCTAATCGAACACGTTGGATAGTCACTGAGGTCTTGGAGCGCCCTGCATAAGCTAGCTTTCTCTCCAACCACTCTTGATAGTCGTGCCATTCATCTTCCCATGTACTGGCAAGGATAATAATGCTATCTAGAGTTTTTCCGCTAAGAGCGATCGTTGCAATTGAAGCAGGCTTATCCTGCTTCATTTGATCAAGATCTGTCCTGCCAAGCCAACTGAGAAGGGTTACCATTTTTACGCCCGTAACTATTTTTACTTATGGCAATAGAGTTTACATCAATAGGTTGTTAGTTGATATTCAACTAAACACAATCGAGCAGTATGTCACAATGAATAAAAATAGATGCACTGCGTGACATGCATCACATTTACGCACTTTATTCTGCTGTCACCCCAATTGTTTCCCCCTCGGAATCTAGTTAGTAAAAATATCTTAACAATCATATATTTACACCTAGATTTAAAGTCCCTCTTAAATGCTTTGTTATGGCGATGAACTCAAAGTTAGCTCTTGTATATCAATTTGGTCTACTTCCCTACCCAATATCCGCTTGTACTCGACTAAACGATTAACTGGGATGACTGGCAACTCGATACCTTGATAATCTTTAAGAACTGATTCTGAAAAGTAGATTTCAAGCTGGTGCCAAGAACCATCTTGACGTGATTGTATCTTCGTATGTTGAGACAAACCGATTTCAATTTTTTGACTTTGGTAAACCAACTGGAAATACTCTAAATCCCAACCATATTCGGCATAATGATCTAACGGCTTTGATATGTATTTTGCTACATGCGATAACACCTTGTCTGCGTCAGAGTTATGAATATAAAGATCTATATCTGCGATTTCCCGACTACCACCATGAATGGTTGCCGCTAACCCACCGACTATTTGATACTCCACATCCTCTGCATCCAAGATTTCTTTGAGCCACTGCAAGGCTACTTTAACTTTATCACTCATCTAGTTCCCTTAGCTGAATTTTGCCCTGCGCCATAACGCCCAGTTAAGGGGTGAAGCACGCAACACTGAAGTTACCGCATCACGCCTTAATCACTAAACCTAACGCATAGCAAAAATGCCACGCGTGCTGAATCCCTCTTGAACTGTTTGTTAAATTACAATAGCTTGAAGAAGTAAACTGTGCTTTCAAGCTCACCTGTCGAGCTACGCGCGAACTGAGGAATTTGTCCAGCTTCGGTGTAACCGATTGAACGATATAATGAAGATGCTACGTCGCCTAAACGTGTATCGAGAACCAGCAATGACAAACCAAGTTCGTAAGCTACGTTTTCCATTAACGACATTAGTTTTTTACTGACACCTTTCCCTCGCGCCCCCGTATGAACCATAAGTTTTTCAACTTCTCCTCGATGTGAGCCATTAGCTTTAGAGCAAAGAGATAGCTGAACTGCACCTATAACATTTTCATTGTCGTAAGCGAGAAATAGTTTTCTGACACCCGATTTGAGATCCGCCTCTATAGACGACCAATATAACTTTAATTCTTGTTCATCGGCGGGTGCTAAGAAGCCAACAGATGCCCCACTTTCGATACAATCAGTTAGTAACAAATGTAGCTGTTCGATTAAACCTGATGTTGTACTTATTTCCTTTATTTCCACGAAACTCTCCTTGTAATTTAACGCCCTGCTAAGGGGTGAGCAACGCAATACCGAAGCCGCCGCATACCACCTTAATCACTAAATTCAACGCATAG
>NZ_JAWOUH010000028.1:0-50566 GCF_033339295.1 Vibrio sp. 704
GGTGGCTACGACGGGATTCGAACCTGTGACCCCATCATTATGAGTGATGTGCTCTAACCAGCTGAGCTACGTAGCCAAAACCATATTTTTTGTTCTCAACGCTTTGTTGCCTTGTCGTTGGGAACGGCGCGCATTATGCGAAGTTGAGTGAGATCCGTCAACAGTTTTTTTTAATAAATTTCGGAAAAAACCTCGTTCGCTTCCTTTTTAAACAAAGAGGCGTGTTTATGATCTAAAACTGGAAATAAATTAGCTTGCAGTTGCGTAATTTATTTTTGTTCATTTACTTAAGGTATTAAAAAAGCCAGCTTAACAGCTGGCTTTTAGTGTAAATGAAGTGTTTAGAATTCATTCATTTAATTAAACATTGAAGCGGAAGTGTACAACATCACCATCTTTTACGATGTAGTCTTTACCTTCTAGACGCCATTTACCTGCGTCTTTTGCGCCATTTTCACCATTGAATTGGATGAAATCGTCGTAACCGACTACTTCTGCACGAATAAAGCCTTTCTCGAAGTCAGTGTGGATCTTACCTGCCGCCTGAGGCGCAGTTGCACCAACAGGGATTGTCCAAGCACGTACTTCTTTAACACCTGCTGTGAAGTAGGTGTGTAGAGTCAGTAGTTCGTAACCAGAGCGAATTACACGGTTCAGACCCGGCTCTTCGATCCCCATATCTGCTAGGAATTCTTCGCGATCTTCATCTTCTAGTTCAGATAGTTCAGATTCGATAGCTGCACATACAGGTACAACGACATTGTTTTCTTTTTCTGCGAACTCACGAACCGCATCTAGATATGGATTATTTTCGAAGCCATCTTCGTTTACGTTTGCAATGTACATAGTTGGCTTCAGTGTTAGGAAGTTTAGATAGCCGATTGCTGCTAACTCTTCTTTAGATAGCTCAACTGTGCGTGCCATGCCGCCTTCAGTAAGTACTGGTAACAGTTTTTCTAGTACGGTTAGTTCAAATTTTGCGTCTTTATCGCCGCCTTTTGCCTTCTTCGCGTTACGTTGAATCGCTCGCTCACAAGAATCAAGGTCAGCCATTGCAAGTTCGAGGTTGATCACTTCGATATCTTCGATAGGTGAAACTTTACCTGAAACATGAACAATGTTTTCGTTTTCAAAACAACGTACAACGTGGCCAATCGCGTCTGTTTCACGGATGTTAGCTAGGAATTTGTTACCTAAACCTTCACCACGTGATGCACCAGCAACAAGACCAGCGATGTCCACGAACTCCATCGTCGTTGGAAGAACTCTCTGTGGGTTAACGATCTTAGCTAGTGCGTCTAGACGTAGATCTGGCACAGGAACCACACCAGTGTTTGGTTCAATGGTACAGAACGGGAAGTTTGCTGCTTCGATACCCGCTTTAGTTAGTGCGTTGAACAGAGTTGATTTACCTACGTTAGGTAGACCAACGATGCCACATTTAAAACCCATGATAGTAACCTTATTCAGCTTTGAACGTGTGGAGGCGATTTTGTGCTTTAGATAGGCCATCCTTAATCAGGATATCTAGACAACGAACAGCCTCATCAGCTGCTGCATCTAAAAGCTCTTGCTCTTTAGCTGGCGCTTTACCTAATACAAAACCCGCCACTTTATCTTTGTGTCCCGGATGACCAATGCCAATACGAAGACGATAAAAATCTTTGTTATTGCCCAGTTTGCTAATGGTGTCACGCAGACCGTTGTGTCCACCGTGACCCCCACCTTTTTTAAACTTAGCGACACCTGGCGGTAAGTCTAGCTCGTCATGAGCAACCATGATCTCTTCAGGTTTAATTTGATAAAATTTCGCAAGCGCAGCGATCGATTTACCTGATAGATTCATGAAGGTGGTTGGGATAAGCAAACGGAGATCCTGGCCATTGACCATAATGCGTCCTGTTAGACCAAAAAACTTTGGTTCGTTCTTCAGTGTAACGTTGTGAACGCGTGCTAATTCTTCTACAACCCAAGCGCCCGCATTGTGACGAGTTCTGGCGTATTCTGGTCCTGGATTAGCAAGACCAACAAGAAGTTTGATTTGTTGACTCAAGGTTAGGATCTCTCTGGAATCTCAAAAAGCGCAGTATGATAGCACAGAAAACTCGCGGTGGGCGACCAAGGGATTTTCTGCCTATCGATACAAATAAAAAAACACCCCAAAGAGGGGTGCTTTTGAAATCAGTGTAACTGAAATGTTCGTATTAGTTGAACATTGCAGAGATTGACTCTTCGTTGCTGATACGACGAATCGCTTCAGCCAGCATGCGAGATAGGCTTAGTGTTGTCACTTTACCTGTTGCAGCCATCTCTTTAGACAGAGAGATAGAGTCAGTTACGATAACTTGGTCAAGAACTGAGTTCTTGATGTTATCCGCAGCGTTGCCTGAGAATACTGCGTGAGTAGCGTAAGCGAATACACGCTTAGCACCGCGCTCTTTTAGTGCTTCAGCTGCTTTACATAGTGTGCCACCTGTGTCGATCATGTCATCAACGATCACACAGTCACGACCTTCAACATCACCGATTAGGTTCATTACTTCAGAAACGTTTGCACGTGGACGACGCTTATCTACGATTGCGATGTCGATGTCGCCTAGTGCTTTTGCTGTTGCACGAGCACGAACAACGCCACCTAGGTCAGGAGATACCACTACAGGGTTATCTAGACCGCGAGCCTGCATATCTTCAAGTAGCACTGGCGTGCCGAAGATGTTGTCTACAGGTACATCGAAGAAGCCTTGAATTTGCTCTGCGTGTAGGTCGATAGTTAGAACGCGGTCAACACCAACGTTAGATAGGAAATCAGCAACAACTTTTGCAGTAATTGGCACACGCGCAGAACGTACACGACGGTCTTGGCGAGCGTAGCCGAAGTAAGGGATAACTGCAGTGATACGGCCTGCTGAAGCACGGCGCATTGCATCAATCATAACAACCAATTCCATTAGGTTGTCGTTAGTCGGTGCACAAGTGGATTGAATGATGAAAACATCGCTACCACGAACATTCTCATTGATTTGAACTGCAACTTCGCCATCAGAAAAGCGAGAAACAGATGCATCACCAAGAGAGATGTAAAGACGATCAGCAATACGTTGGGCTAGTTCAGGTGTTGCGTTACCAGCAAATAGCTTCATATCAGGCACGGTGGAAACCTCGGGTTTGCGTCCAGTTTAAATAGGTCGGTGTGAGGCTGATTGGTATTCAGCCAAAGTCTCTTTTAATGGCGAAATATTGCGCCCTTGAGCGACAAATGCCGAGACTTTATCAGAGAGTTGTGCAAGGATAGTTTCTGCTTCAGATTTGCTCGAAAATTCAGCAAAAACGCAAGATCCTGTCCCCGTCAATCTTGACGGCGCGTATTGTAGCAGCCAAGAAAGTTGCTTATCAACCTCTGGGTAGAGCATTCGTACAATTTTTTCGCAATCGTTTACGCTTGGCGTATTTAAAAGTGTTTCTAGATCTCGTTTTGGGGTGTTTCGCGTCAGATCTGGATGACAAAAAACGTCGACGGTTGCGATAGATACATTCGGTCTGACGACTAAATACCATTTTTCTTCGGGATAAGCAGGAGAGAGTTTTTCACCAACACCTTCAGCAAAAGCTGCAAATCCGCGCACAAATACGGGCACGTCTGCGCCTAGTTTTAAACCTATTTCAGCCAGTTCGTCGTCAGTTAGATTCAGTTGCCATAAGTAATTCAGTGCCACTAATGCTGTAGCTGCATTCGATGAGCCCCCACCAATGCCTCCACCCATAGGCAGCACTTTCTGTAGCTCAATATGCGCGCCAAAAGGGCAGTTTGAGTAAGTTTGAAGCGCGGTTGCAGCTTTCCAAATTAAATTGTCTTGAAGAGGCACACCTTCTATCTCTGGAGAAATCGTAATATCACCAGAATGGTTCGCTTGAATGGTGAGCTCATCGCCGTGATCGACGAATTGGAATAACGTTTGTAACTCGTGATAGCCATTCTCTGTACGGCCGTTGATATGTAGAAAGAGATTCAATTTCGCTGGTGATGGCCAGCGTGTTGAAAGTTCAATCATTGGGTGATGTTCCATTTTGTGATCACTAGATTTATTTTGACATCAGCTGTGGTGAGTTTCAGCTTATTTGGCAGAGGGAGAGACTGTTCATGCCATTGAACGTCGCCATATCTTTGATATGCAATACTCCAATCATTTAAACCAATTTGTTTGTTTAACGCTTGCAGTGTATTGGTTGGAGACAGTTGGAATTTGTCGGCATCGGTCGGTAGACCTAATAGCCAGTCAGGCATGTGATCGACGGGCATCATCAACCCTGTAAGACGGTAAATCAGCTGATTAGCACTGCGAGAAGAAAGGACCTGATCATCGTAAGTTTCTACTGTGGCGCCTTGTGGGGTGATGGTGAGCTTTAATGCCGTTTGTCCGAGAATCGTTGTTAAACGCAACTGGCTTAGTGCTGAAGAATGTTTCCAGTAGAAGTTTAAATTTTGTCTTTGGTCTGGGCCAATATAACCAAGTTTCCCCGTTGCTTGAAAATCTCGGATGGTTTCGAGTCGCTGCTCATGAGCTTGCCATTCAACGCTGGTAACACTTTCAGGAACGGACGAACAACCAGCGAGCAGTAAGCTCGACAAGAAAAAAAGAATAAAGGAGCGTAACGTCATGTTTGATGGCTTATTAATCAGTTTCATCGGGAATCGCTCACAACTATAGCATTGAAAAGTCGCACTTAGGAAAACAAATCCGGCTTACCCTTTCAATAAATGCGTGCTTACAGTAAAATTCTGGACCTATTTTATAACCTATCCCAGAGATACCACGTTAGATGTCCTTGCTTGCTATTGGAATTAATCACAATACAGCGTCTGTCGACTTGCGAGAGAAGGTGGCGTTTGGTCCGGATAAACTCGGCCCTGCACTCGAGCAACTTAGAGAGCACGAAGCAGTTAACGGCAGTGTGATTGTTTCAACCTGTAACCGAACTGAGTTGTACTGCGATGTTAAGCAAGGAGCGCGAAACAAGTTGATCGATTGGCTTGCTCAATTTCATCAAGTGAGCCGCGAAGATTTAATGCCGAGTTTGTATGTTCATGAAGAACAAGCTGCAATAAAGCATTTGATGCGCGTATCGTGCGGTCTTGACTCTCTGGTGTTGGGTGAGCCTCAAATTTTGGGGCAGGTAAAGCAAGCATTTTCTGACTCGCGAGATCATCAAGCTGTCGATGCCTCGATTGATAAACTGTTTCAAAAGACGTTCTCAGTCGCCAAACGGGTGAGAACAGAGACAGATATTGGTGGTAATGCCGTGTCCGTGGCTTATGCGGCATGTACACTGGCAAAACATATTTTTGAGTCGTTATCAGATTCAACCGTGCTTTTAGTTGGTGCGGGTGAGACGATTGAATTGGTCGCGAAGCATTTAGCGTCCAACGGTTGCACAAAAATGATTGTCGCGAACCGCACTAAAGAGCGCGCGCAAGGCTTAGCGGACCAATTTGGCGCAGAAGTGATCAGTTTGAACGAAATTCCTGAACATTTGGCGAAAGCGGATATTGTGATTAGCTCAACGGCGAGCCCATTGCCTATTATTGGCAAAGGTATGGTCGAAACGGCTCTAAAGCAGCGCCGGCATCAACCTATCTTGTTGGTCGATATTGCGGTGCCGCGAGATGTGGAGTCGGAAGTCGGTGAACTGAACGACGCATATCTGTATTCTGTTGATGACTTGCAATCTATCATCGACAGCAACATTGAGCAGCGTAAAGTCGAAGCGATTCAAGCTGAAGCGATTGTTAGTGAAGAAAGCGCTGCATTTATGACATGGTTGCGTTCACTGCAAGCCGTCGATAGTATTCGCGACTATCGCAAATCAGCCAACGAAATTCGTGAAGAGTTACTGAGCAAAAGTTTGCAATCTTTAGCGGCAGGCGCAGATCCGGAGAAAGTGCTGCGCGAGCTGAGTAATAAACTCACCAACAAACTGATTCACGCTCCAACTCGCGCATTGCAAAGTGCAGCTGAGCAAGGCGAACCAGCAAAATTAACGATTATCCGCCAAACACTTGGCTTGGATGATCTATAACTCACGCTTTTTATTAAGAAAACGACACTATGAAAGCCTCTATTCTGACTAAGCTAGAAACGCTAGTAGAACGTTACGAAGAAGTTCAACATCTTCTTGGTGATCCTGATGTAATTGGAAATCAGGACAAATTCCGTGCTCTATCAAGAGAGTACTCTCAGCTAGAAGAAGTAACCAAGTGCTTCCAAGCTTATCAACAAGCACAAGAAGATCTTGTCGCCGCTGAAGAGATGGCAAACGAAGACGACGAAGAAATGCGTGAAATGGCGCAAGAAGAAATCAAAGAAGCGAAAGCGACGATTGAGCGTCTTACTGATGAGTTACAGATTCTTCTTCTGCCAAAAGATCCGAACGATGATCGTAACTGTTTCCTAGAAATTCGTGCAGGTGCGGGTGGCGACGAAGCGGGTATTTTCGCGGGTGATCTATTCCGTATGTACAGCAAGTACGCAGAAAAGCGTGGTTGGCGCATCGAAGTCATGTCTTCAAACGAGGCAGAGCACGGTGGTTACAAAGAGATGATCGCGAAAGTAAGCGGCGACGGTGCATACGGCGTGTTGAAATTTGAGTCAGGCGGTCACCGTGTACAGCGTGTTCCTGCAACTGAATCTCAAGGCCGTGTGCATACTTCTGCTTGTACAGTAGCAGTAATGGCGGAAATCCCTGAAGCGGATCTGCCTGAAATCAAAGCAGCAGACCTGAAAATCGATACGTTCCGTGCATCTGGCGCGGGTGGTCAGCACGTTAACACCACGGATTCTGCAATCCGTATTACCCACTTACCAACGGGTACGGTAGTAGAGTGTCAGGATGAGCGTTCACAGCACAAGAACAAAGCGAAAGCAATGGCGGTTCTTGCTGCTCGTATCGTTCAAGCGGAAGAAGAGCGTCGTGCCGCAGAAGTGTCTGATACACGTCGTAACCTTCTAGGTTCTGGTGACCGTAGTGACCGTATTCGTACATACAACTACCCACAAGGTCGTGTGTCTGATCACCGTATCAACCTGACCATCTATCGTTTGAACGAAGTGATGGAAGGTGACCTGCAGAGCTTGATTGATCCTGTGATTCAAGAGCACCAAGCAGACCAACTTGCGGCGCTCGCAGAGAACGGCTAATCGATGAGCCAAGTTCAATCGATTGAGCAAGCACTGAAAAGTGCGACGGCGAAACTGGCAGAAGGCGGCAAAGAGTCGCCTTCTCTCGATGCAGCTGTACTCCTTTGCCATGTCCTTGGCAAACCACGAACTTACCTGCTGACCTGGCCAGAAAAAGCGTTAGAAGCAGAGCAAAAATCTCAGTTTGATGCTCTACTTGAACGACGTTTAACTGGTGAACCCGTCGCTTATATTATTGGTGAGCGAGAGTTTTGGTCTCTACCGTTCAAAGTTTCTCCCTCCACCTTGATCCCAAGACCGGATACAGAACGTTTGGTCGAAGTTGCACTCGATAAGACCTATGAGCAAACAGGACCTATTTTAGATCTTGGAACGGGGACGGGGGCAATTGCTATCGCACTCGCATCTGAAATGCCAAAACGTCAAGTGATGGGCGTAGACCTTAAGCAAGAAGCGAAAGCACTTGCAGAGTACAATGCTGAGCAGCTAAACATCAAAAATGTGACCTTTGCTCAAGGCAGTTGGTTCGAGCCTATTGCAGAGGGTACGAAGTTTGCTTTAATTGTCTCCAACCCGCCATATATTGATGAAAAAGATCCACATTTATCCCAAGGTGATGTGCGCTTTGAGCCAAAATCTGCATTAGTTGCTAAAGAGAATGGCTTAGCTGATATTCGCCATATCTCGGATCTTGCTCGTCAGTATCTTGAAGTGGGCGGTTGGCTGGCATTTGAGCATGGTTATGATCAAGGTGAGGCGGTGCGTGAGATAATGCGTGGCTTTGGTTACCAACAGGTCGCTACGGAAAAAGATTATGGCGGTAACGATCGAGTAACACTTGGTTGTCTGGCCAGTTAATCATGGAAGTCAGCAAACACTAACTAAAAAGAGAAGAAAAATGTACGTAGCTCTAAAACACATACACTTAGTGACGATCGCTCTCAGCGCGACGCTACTATCGATCCGATTCGTGTTAATGATGATGAACTCACCGAAGCGAAATAATCGCTTTTTGAAAGTGTTTCCCCACATCGTTGATACTGCATTGCTAGTGTCAGGTATCGCGCTTATTTTCATTACTGGTTTCATCCCGTTTACCGATGCCGCACCGTGGTTAACAAACAAAATCACCTGCGTACTGGCGTACATTGCGCTTGGATTCTTCTCATTGAAACTTGCGAAAAACAACCTACTGAAGATATTTGGCTTTTTCGGCGCATTAGGTTGGTTGGTCATGGCTGCAAACATTGCTGTGTCTAAGAGCCCTACGTTATTTGGATAGACGTCATGTTAGAGTTTTTTGACGAAGATTTTGACAATATACCGTTGGTGGAAGGTGCGCTTGAGCTAAACAAAGCGATTAACCCAGAAACCAAAGTACATTGGGCGAAACAAGAGTTAGAGCGTCTTTACAAAGATGCAGAAGCCACGCTTGTTCATGAAACCGATGAAGAGCAACGATTTGATGCATTCCTACGACTGTTTTTCCACGAGTGGGGATTCAAAGGCGACGAGCAGGAATACTTTATTTCGGACAACAGCTTCATCGATAAAGTGTTGGAGCGCAGAAAAGGTATTCCTGTGAGCTTAGGTTCGATTTTGTTATACCTAGGCAAAAAGCTGGGGTTCCCGTTGAAGGGAGTTACTTTCCCTACTCAGTTCCTGTTAAAAGTCGACTGGATGCATAAGAAGCCAGACTACATCAACCCATTTAATGGTGAGTATGTAGGTGAAAGGATTCTTCAAGCTTGGCTTATTGGCCAGGAAGGACCGCTAGCTCAGCTAAAGGCTGAACATTTTGAGGAAGCTGACAACCCAACAATTATTGGTCGCTGGTTGGCATTGATTAAAAGTGCGATGTTGCGTGAAGAGCATTATACGCTGGCATTACGTTGTACAAATCTTGCTCTAACGTTTGTGCCAGATGACCCATACGAAATTCGTGACCGTGGTTTTATTTTCCAACAGCTAGAGTGCCCTCAAGTAGCGGTATCAGATTTTCAGTACTTTATTGACCAATGCCCTGACGATCCGGCTTCCGAGCTACTAAAATCACAAGTTAATGTGATGAGTGAAACGCACGTCACACTTCACTAATTTTATCGATGTGCCGAACTGTGGCGTATCGTGGACAGAAAAAGAGAATCAAAATGGAACAGAAAATCGTTAATATCGGCGACATTCAGGTTGCTAACGACAAGCCATTCACCCTATTTGCAGGTATGAACGTTCTTGAGTCTCGTGATCTTGCGATGCAGATCTGTGAGCACTACGTAAAAGTAACGGAAAAACTTGGTATTCCTTACGTATTTAAGGCATCGTTTGACAAAGCAAACCGCAGTTCTGTTCATTCATACCGTGGTCCAGGTCTGGAAGAAGGTATGAAAATCTTTCAGGAGCTGAAAGACACTTTTGGTGTAAAGATCATCACGGACGTTCACACTGAAGCACAAGCTCAACCTGTCGCTGACGTGGTAGACGTTATTCAGCTTCCTGCATTCCTAGCTCGTCAAACTGACCTTGTTGAAGCTATGGCTAAAACAGGTGCGGTTATCAACGTGAAGAAACCTCAATTTATGAGCCCTGGTCAAGTGGGTAACATCGTTGAGAAGTTCACAGAATGCGGTAACGACAAGATCATCCTATGTGAGCGCGGTTCTTGCCACGGTTACGATAACCTAGTTGTAGACATGCTTGGTTTTGGTGTGATGAAAAATGCTTCAAAAGGTAGCCCAATCATCTTTGACGTAACGCACTCACTACAAATGCGTGACCCATCAGGCGCAGCATCTGGCGGCCGTCGTGAGCAGACAGTTGAGCTTGCAAAAGCGGGTCTAGCGACAGGCATCGCAGGCCTATTTATCGAAGCGCACCCAAACCCAGACCAAGCGCGTTGTGATGGCCCATCTGCACTGCCTCTAGACAAGTTAGAGCCATTCTTAGCACAAATGAAATCGCTTGATGATCTAATCAAGAGCTTTGCAGATATCGATATCAAGTAAACGCCAGATGACTGGTGGTAACAAATACTATAGCCAACCGAGTGTTGGCTATTTTTTTATCTGAAAAACTGTAAATTCTCAAACTTGTTACTGATGAATTTGTTATTGCTAAACAATGCATCATAATTATTAAATCAATGTGTTAGGGTGCACGTGGTTTTCAAATAGATCGAATTCCTAAAATGTGCGTCAGTAATCCCAATAAGAAAAAGGTAACTAAATGAATCAGCGTCTGATGATCAAAACTGTTTTGAGTGCCGCTATCTTGGCCTCGTTAGCTGGGTGTGCTACGCAACCTGCACCAGAATGGAATGCCGATACAACCTATAAATTGACCGTGTTGCACACTAACGATCATCATGGTCGCTTTTGGCAAAATCGATACGGTGAATATGGCATGGCGGCGCGTAAAACGTTAATCGATGATTTGCGCGAAGAAATACAGGCTGAGGGGGGCAGCGTGTTACTGCTTTCTGGTGGTGACATCAACACAGGAGTACCTGAGTCTGATTTACAAGATGCCGAGCCGGATTTCAAAGGCATGAGCAAAATTGGTTACGATGCGATGGCTCTAGGTAATCATGAGTTTGATAATCCATTGGACGTGCTATTCAAGCAGCAAGAGTGGGCAAACTTTCCGATGTTGTCTGCCAATATTTACGATAAAAATACTGGCAAGCGTTTATTCCAACCATACGCGATGTTTAAAAAGCAGGGCATTAAAATTGCGGTCATTGGTCTTACAACCGAAGACACTGCGAAACTTGGCAACCCTGAATTCATTGAACAAATTGACTTCCGTGACCCGAAAGAAGAAGCCAAGAAGTTGATTGCAGAACTGAAAGAGACAGAGTATCCAGATCTGATTTTTGCTGTCACGCATATGGGACACTATGAAAATGGTAATAGAGGCATCAATGCTCCTGGCGATGTGGCGTTAGCTCGTTATTTGAATGACGGCGATCTCGACATGATCGTTGGAGGACACTCACAAGAACCTGTGTGCATGGAAGGTCCAAACGTTATCAAAAAGAACTTTAAACCAGGTGATGAATGTCAGCCCGATAAACAAAATGGTACCTTTATTGTTCAGGCACATGAGTGGGGGAAATATGTGGGACGCGCCGATTACGAGTTTCGTAATGGCGAACTCTCGATGGTGAGCTACGATCTAATCCCTGTAAACTTGAAAAAGAAAATTAAAGTTGATGGTCAGTCGCAACGAGTTTTGATCCAAGAAGAGATTGAACAAGACGAAGCGATGCTTGAGTTTCTTCGTCCTTATCAAGAAAAAGGTCAGGGCAAACTAAACGTGAAGATTGCAGAATCTAACGGTAAGCTTGAGGGTGACCGCAATGTGGTTCGTTACCAGCAAACAAACTTAGGTCGATTAATTGCAACGGCTCACATGGAACGTGCGAAAGCAGATTTCGCCGTAATGAATTCTGGTGGTGTTCGAGATTCGATTGCTGCGGGTGATATTACTTATAAAGACGTGCTCACTGTTCAGCCATTTGGCAATATGGTTTCTTACGTTGATATGACGGGTAAAGAGGTATTAGATTATCTAAATGTCGTTGCAACTAAGCCTGTTGATTCTGGAGCTTATGCACAGTTTGCCGGCATTGCGATGAGTATCAATAATGGTGAGGTAACCAATGTGTTTATTGGTAATAAGCAACTTCGCTTAGATGGTAATTACCGCTTTACCGTACCAAGCTACAATGCTGCTGGTGGTGATGGCTACCCTAAAATCGACGATCATCCAGGGTATGTAAATACAGGTTTTACCGATGCTGAAGTTTTGAAGGATTATTTAGAAACACATAGCCCTATTGATGTTAATGAGTATGCCCCTTCAGGTGAAATCACGTATTTAGTTGATACGGCGATTGATCAGTAACCCAACAGAGAAAAAGCGATTGACTCAAACTCGCTGATATCATTAACTAAAAGCGCAGATCCAATTCAGTCTGCGCTTTTTGTTTTTATGAGGAGAATCTTGATGACTCCGGCCATTAATCTTGCGAAAAAGAAAAAAATTCCACACACCATCCATCAATATGAGCACGATCCTAGAGCCGATAGTTATGGTTTAGAAGCTGCTGAAGCGCTAGGACAGGATCCGAAAACAGTATTTAAAACCTTGTTGTTCTGCTTGAACGGGGAGCCAAAGAACCTTGCGGTTGCGATTATCCCTGTTGATCAAAAGCTGAACCTAAAACTGGCGGCGAAAGCAGCGAAGGGCAAAAAGGCCGATATGGCTGATCCGGAAATCGCCCAAAAGACCACAGGTTATGTCGTTGGTGGAATTAGCCCACTAGGGCAGAAGAAAGCCTTACCTACTTTTTTGCACGAAAGCGCAGCAGAGCAAGACAAAATCTGTGTGAGTGCTGGTAAACGTGGTTTAGAAATTGAGTTAGCCCCGAGAGATTTGCTGAGCTTAACTCGTGGTCAGTTTGCACCTCTTTGTTTGTAAACTCATGACAAATAAAAAGGACGCTCATGAGCGTCCTTTTTTGATCTTGCCTGTGTCAGTGAAGTGTTACTTCTTCAGACTCAATGTACCACCAGTGCGTTTAGCTGGTTTGCTTGGTTTCGCGGCATTTGGATTCATGTAATGCTGCTTAGGCTTACTCGGTGATTGAGGCTTGTTTGCTGAATGCGTATTGCTCGATGCATCTGGTTTACGGTGCGATTTACCATGCTCGCCTTGCGGTCTGCTGCGTTCACCTTGTGGTTTCGCTTTGTAATGTTCTTTAGCTGGACGTCCGCCTTCATCATCACGCTGACGACGCTTTTGTTGACCTTTTTTCGAGTTTGGTGCATGACGGAACTCATCAGCATTGTTACCGCGGAAAGTTCGTGTCTTCTGGTTACGACGAGCAGTAGAATCTTGGTTTTCTTCACGGCTATCAAACAGCTTCGCGTCGGTCGCTTTACGAATGTTGCGACCTCTAGAGTCTGTTTTTGATGCTTCTTCTGTACCTACAGAGCCTTCACACATTGCTAGGATCTCTGCCACTTCTTCGTCACTTAGGTAACGCCATTTTCCATTCGGAATACCATCAAGAGAGATATTCATGATGCGTACGCGACGCAGCTTGAATACTTCATAGCCCAGCGCTTCACACATGCGACGGATCTGACGGTTAAGTCCTTGAGTGAGCACAATACGGAAAGAGAATTTAGTTTCTTTCGTTACCTTACAAGGTAGGGTGACTGTGTCGAGAATCTTAACGCCACTCGACATCTGTTTGAGAAACTCTCCTGTAATTGGCTTGTCCACGCGTACGACGTACTCTTTTTCGTGGTTGTTGCCTGCGCGAAGGATTTTGTTCACGATGTCGCCATCGTTGGTCAAAAAGATCAGACCATCAGAGGGTTTGTCTAAGCGGCCGATCGGAAAGATACGTTTTTGGTGGCCGATGAAATCAACGATGTTTCCAGGGACGTCTCTCTCAGTTGTACAGGTGATGCCTGTTGGTTTATTGAGAGCGATATAAATCGGCTTCTCTTTTGCTGCCACTGGATTACCATCCACACAAACATCATCACCAGGTAGCACTTTTGTCCCCATTTCAGGTTTGTTGCCATTAATGGTGACACGGCCTTGCTCAATCAGTCTGTCTGCTTCACGGCGTGAGCAAAACCCCGTTTCACTGATGAATTTATTTAATCGTTTAGCGTTGTCTTGTGACATTTTTGTCTCCTAACGTTTCACAACGGCGAATGAAGCTCGCTTCCTTTAAGGGGAAGGAAGAATAAGGGCGGGCATTCTAGCATTAGGGTGAAATTTAGCCTAACCGTTTTTGGTGACGTTCGCGGGTTTCTAATTTCTTTTCCGCACTTTTTCTAAGTAGGACGTAAACGGCTCCAGTTCCACCGTGAAAGCGTTGCGCACTATGGACGCATTGGACTTCCTTTATTTGTCGTAGCCAACTGCTAACAAAGCTTTTCATCATTGCAGGTGGATTTGAGCGTTCTCCTCGACCATGGACGATAACGACCGTTCTAATGTCCATTGATAGGCATTGCTTTAAAAACGTCACGACTTCATCGCGTGCTTCTTTCAATGTTTTACGGTGCAAATCCAAGCGAGCTTGGATTGGATACTTACCAAGGCGAAGTTTGCGGTAAACCCCGTCCTGTACACCATCACGTTTGAACTCAACAAAGTCCTCTGGCTTGAGCATTTCAGCGTGATCAAGTGATAGGTATTCTGGGTCATCTTCCGTTAACCAGATTGCTGCTTCGCGTTTTGCGAGCTGTGCTTCTGTTACTTGGTGTACTTTTTTGTGTTCGGTGGTGTCTTGAGTGATTGGCTTTACATCGCCCATCATCTGTTGAAATAGATCAAAATCGTCGTCGTGAGACATAGCAGTAATCTCATTAAGAACAGGGAAGAATAATAGGATTATATCAATGAGTGGTGCATTGAGATCAAATAAAAAACCGGAGTAGGCAAGTAACCGACTCCGGTGCAAAGCGTTTCTAGAGCTAAGCGAGATCTAGTGAGGAGATTTGTCGTTCATGATCTTGTATATGAAGAAACCGCCGTAAAATAACATCAGACCAATTGCCCCAAAAATTACTATCATTGACGATAGACCCACTGCATTACCAAATAGGAGATCAAGCCAAAAGTCCATACGTTTCCTCCAAGATGTTCCCGACAGGAATAAACTAAATGGCGGTGTCTTGTTGCACACTGATCTGGATCAATTATGTTGCTAAGGTTAATAAACTGTATTTTGTTGTGAGTTATCAGTCACATTTTACGTGCTAGTGTTCAGTTATTCATCAAACGAATTAAGACCTAAGGTTTTTTTGTAAAAAGCACTTGCGCCACAGTTCAGAATCCGTAATATACGCATTCGTTGACGGGGACAATTCCTCAGTTAAACATCTCGGTGAATAGCGCAGCTTGGTAGCGCATCTGGTTTGGGACCAGAGGGTCGGGGGTTCGAATCCCTCTTCACCGACCACTTTCAGAAAGCCTGCTCAATGAGCAGGCTTTCGTCGTTTTTAGTGCTAGTAATTTTAGACTTCAATAGTATCGAACCAAATGGGGTTCGCTTGAAGTTAGAACATGGCTCTTCACCGACACGTATTGAGAGGAAGGCTCTACAGAAATGTAGGGCCTTTTCATTTTTTAAGAGCGAGTAAATTTATTACTTGATGTCACACGAGATAGTATTGATAGGAGTTTCAGAAGTAGTGAAACAGACATAAGCGGTCTTTGGGTGATTTGGCCCAATCTTGACGTAACCCGCTTTTAAATCGTCTTCATCAAACGTTACTGAGTGAGATTTGCTTGTATTTCCATCATAGTAAACCGCTTCAAAGCCTTGGTTCATCATATGTGCAACGCGATTTCGAGTGTGGGCTGTTGAAAACGTGATGTTCGCGCAACGCATCATTGGTTTTTCGGTAATAAGAAATTGACCACTCTCTTTATCTAAAACACCGCCTTTTACTTCCGGAGTTATATCAATAGCTTGAAAAGCTTCTACGTTGCATGGCGGTTTAGCATAAGACAGCGAAGAAGTGAGCATAATTCCAATCGTGTATAGGAATAAATATTTAAATTTCATATGAGTTGTTTTGTATCCACTTAGCTTAACGGCGTTTTATAAGAAAGTTTGAATGAATTTTAAATGGTTGTATTTAAATAATTGTATTTAAATGGCATTTTTCAAACAATCACTAGATATCACAATTTGCTTGGCGCGTCTTACCCAGTGGTTTGATGTTAAATCCCCGATTTTTAAGCAGTTCAATCAGGTTATCTTTACCTACTAAATGCAAGCCACCAACAACAACGGTGTAACGACCCGATTGCTGAGGTAGAACACTGCCAGTGTCGAGTTTTTTAGCCCAATCTCGATTACGCTCGTATAAAAAGGCTTGGTTAAACTCTTCTGTTGTATGATCGGTCAAAGAGGCTTCGACCAACATGCTACCATCACCACTCTTCCAACTCTCTATCAAGCATTGAACCAACTCTTCTCCGCCATCATATTCTTCAATTGATGAGAGAAGTATCTCTTTACCGCCTTCTGATTGACCTGCGATTAAATCGATTTGGAATTGCACGGACTCTAGTGGAATGACCGGGATTTGCTTTTTATCAGCGAGTCCTATTAAGTGCATGTCGACCCCTTTATCAGAGACATACCCCAGTTTGTTGACTAAAGCGAGTTGGATGGTGAATGCGGCCATCCAAGGTGGGGAATTTAGGAGTTGAGTTTCTGGCAAACCTAAATCTTGGGCAATTTCAATTAAGTGGCGACGTTGAGCTCTGTCTAAAACATCTTTAGAAAGAATGGTTGTTTGTGGGTAAACCAAGCCTTCAGAATTCCTGACGTCTGCTTCAATAATCAACCCTGTGCTTTGGCTTAAATGCTGGATGACCGTTCTAGGGAGTGGGTACATCGTTTTATCCCCCACATGTACCGAGCCAATAATCATAAGTTCGGTTTCCCCTTTTTTTGCTAACCAATGCTGTGGCTCTGCATAAGATGAAAAAGGAGTCAAAGTAACAAGTAGAGATGATATGAGCGTCAAGAGACGAAACATAGAATGGTCCTCAGATAAGATACCTTTAAACTTTATACGCAAAATAGCGTGAGGTTAAGTGCAATTTCTCCAGTGGGGTATTCGACAAAATCGTCATTTCTAAAAATATTGACGAGTTTTGACGACGAATAAATGAGAGTCACTTCACGAAAGGTAAATAGGTAATTCGCTTACTAATGGCTCACAAAATAATTAGGCGTGATCCAAATCTTACAAAATCAGTCGTAACTCATGAATATAAGTGACCTAGATCGCAGCAAACTCGTCAAAACAAGTTGTTCGATTTTGACGTGTATTGTAACTCCATGAAAATTAGGTTTTTATTATTTTTTCTGAGTGTCATTTTTTGAACTGGATCACTTCCTATTTCTATTTATTTTACGCTTAGAAATAACAGGTTGTATGTTGAATGTAACGGTTAGGCACCTCGCATTTGAGGGGCCGAGATTTTTATCATTGTCGTTTTGAACCACTGACTTTTTTGGGGAAGTAAGATGTTTAAACCTAGTCTGATTGCTGTTTCTGTTATCACTACATTAGCAGGTTGCTCTGCGCTGCAAAGCTCTGAACAACAAGTTGTAAATTCGTTGGCTAATAATCTTGATATTCAATACCAAGTGTTGACTAACCACGGTGCAAACGAAGGTCTTGCTTGTCAGGACTTAGGGGCTGAGTGGGCGTCTTGTAACAAGGTAAACATGACGCTGGTTAACCAAGGTGAAGCGGTTGACTCAAAAGATTGGGCTATTTACTTCCATAGCATTCGTCTGATTCTGGATGTTGAAAACGAACAGTTTAAAATCTCTCGCGTAACGGGTGATCTACACAAACTAGAACCAACAGATAAGTTTGATGGTTTTGCTGCGGGTGAAGAGGTTGTGCTTCCTCTTGTTGCTGAATACTGGCAGCTATTTGAAACTGACTTCATGCCAGGCGCTTTCGTTGCTGCACCAAATGCAGAGCCTAAGATGATCGCTTCTCTTAACACAGAAGACGTTGCATCTTTCGTGACTGGCCTTGAGGGTAACAACCTAAAACGTACGCCAGATGACAACAACGTATTTGCGAGCGCTGTGTCTCGTTTCGAGAAGAACGAAGATCTAGCAAAACAAGACGTATCAACCACGTTACTACCAACGCCAATGTCTGTTGAAGCAGGTAAAGGTACGGTAGATATCGCGGCGGGTATTGCGCTGCCTAAAGACGCATTCGATGCGGCTCAATACGCAGCAATTCAAGGTCGTGCAGAAGTGGTAGGTGTGGATGTTCGTGGTGATCTTCCTGTAAGCATCACTGTTGTTCCTGCAGACTTCACCGGTGAATTGGCAAAATCTGGTGCTTACGAAATGAGCATCAAAGGCGACGGTATTGCGATTAAAGCGTTTGACCAAGCAGGTGCTTTCTACGCAGTACAATCTATCTTTGGCCTGGTAGATAGCCAAAATGCTGATTCTCTACCACAACTGTCTATTAAAGATGCGCCGCGTTTTGATTACCGTGGTGTGATGGTGGACGTGGCTCGTAACTTCCACTCTAAAGACGCAATTCTTGCAACGCTTGACCAAATGGCCGCGTACAAGATGAACAAACTACACCTTCACCTAACGGATGATGAAGGCTGGCGTTTAGAAATCCCGGGTCTGCCTGAGCTGACTGAAGTGGGTGCTAACCGTTGTTTCGATTTGGAAGAGAAAAGCTGTTTACTGCCTCAGCTTGGCTCAGGCGCAACGACAGACAACTTTGGCTCTGGCTTCTTCAGCAAAGCAGACTACGTGGACATCTTGAAGTACGCGAAAGCGCGTAACATCGAAGTGATTCCTGAAATCGATATGCCAGCGCACGCACGTGCAGCAGTGATATCAATGGAAGCACGTTACGACCGTCTGATGGAAGAAGGCAAAGAAGCCGAAGCGAACGAGTACCGCCTGATGGACCCTCAAGATACATCGAACGTAACGACGGTTCAGTTCTACAACAAGCAAAGCTTCATCAATCCATGTATGGAATCTTCCACTCGCTTTGTTGATAAAGTGATTTCAGAAGTAGCAGCAATGCACCAAGAAGCGGGCACGCCGCTAACAACATGGCACTTTGGTGGTGACGAAGCGAAGAACATCAAGCTAGGCGCTGGTCTGCAAGACATCAACGCAGAAGACAAAGTAAGCTGGAAGGGTAACATTGATTTGTCTAAGCAAGACAAGCCATTTGCACAATCTCCACAATGTCAGACGCTAATTGCAGACGGTACGGTAAGCGATTTTGCTCATCTACCAAGCCACTTTGCAGAAGAAGTGTCGAAGATGGTGGCAGAGAAAGGCATTCCAAACTTCCAAGCTTGGCAAGATGGCCTTAAGTACAGCGAAGGTGAGAAAGCGTTCGCAACAGAAAACACACGTGTTAACTTCTGGGACGTTCTTTACTGGGGGGGCACATCATCAGTGTACGAATGGTCTAAGAAAGGTTACGACGTTATCGTTTCTAACCCAGACTACGTGTACATGGACATGCCGTACGAAGTTGACCCGAAAGAGCGTGGTTACTACTGGGCAACACGTGCAACAGATACTCGTAAGATGTTTGGTTTTGCACCAGAGAACATGCCTCAAAACGCAGAAACTTCTGTAGACCGCGATGGTAACGGCTTCACTGGTAAAGGTGAAATCGAAGCGAAACCTTTCTACGGTCTATCAGCACAGCTTTGGTCTGAGACAGTACGTAACGATGAGCAATACGAGTACATGGTATTCCCTCGCGTACTAGCAGCCGCTGAGCGTGCATGGCACCGTGCTGATTGGGAAAACGACTACAAAGTGGGTGTTGAATACTCGCAAAACTCTAACCTAGTAGACAAAGTCGCGCTAAACCAAGACTACAACCGCTTTGCGAACGTACTTGGCCAACGTGAACTGGCTAAGCTAGAAAAATCAGGTATCGACTACCGCCTGCCTGTACCAGGTGCGAAAGTAGAAGATGGCAAGCTAGCAATGAACGTTCAGTTCCCAGGGGTGAAGCTTCAATACTCTCTAGACGGCAAGAACTGGCTAACTTACGCAGATAATGCTCGTCCAAATGTGAAAGGTGAAGTGTTTATCCGTTCCGTGTCAGCAACTGGTGAGAAAGCAAGTCGAGTGACCAGCGTGAAATAACTCAATTCTTGTAAGTTAATTTTTTGGCAAAGCCTCAACCTCATGTTGGGGCTTTCTTTATTTTTTGAGGAAATTAAGCGTGATCGATGTCTAATTATTTTTCATTGATAAATAAGTTTTTGGTTGTAATGGTCAAGGTTATTGTGAACTGGATCGACTTAATCTGCTAAATATCAATAAATTATCTGTTTACGATCACACTTCTATTTTTTGAATAATTTTATAAAAATACGATAAGTGCCTGTATTTTCCATGTTTTTATCAGGGTTGTTGAGCTTCGGTTTGAACAAGATCACTTTTTAAAATGTTTTATTTTTCATCGCGAATTAATTGAAACAATATTGCGAACGCCAAGGAGGCACATTCCAAAGTTTGCGATAAAAGGGAAGAGATGTCCTCTAAAACTATCGCATAACGTGAATAAATAAAGGCAGTAATTATGAAAAACATTTTTGCACTGAGTGCTCTTTCTCTCGCTTTCGCTTCTAGCGCTTTTGCTGGTTCTTCTTACGTAACAGGTAATGTTCAATTCCACGATGATGGTCGAATTCATGGTTCGGACGTTACGTCTACACTGGAAGCTGGTCATACTTTTGATAACCAATTCGGCGGCTTTACGGTTTACACCGAATTTGATGGTATTCAGTTGGGTAAACTGGAAACAGAAAACGGTGGCGCAGGTAACACAACACCAGCAATCACTGTGGGTGGTGAGCAGTCATTTAATATTACCGATCATTTATGGGTTGCCGCGGGTTACCAACACCTGTTCTCTGCTGGCGAGAACGTACAGTACCGTCCATTGGTTAAGATCGGTTACAACTTCGATAACGGCATCTCCTTAAGTAACCGTACTCGTGCGCACATTGATGCGACAGACGCAGATGCGGATACAGATTACCGCATGGACAACCGCATCGGTTACGTGATGAATGAGGATGTGACGCTAAGCTACAACAACGTCTACATGATTGAAGCGGAAACCATGGACCACGAGCTTCGTGCAACGTGGACTCGTAAAGGTGTTCAACCTTACTTTGAGTTCCGTAGTCAAGCACACGGTGCAGAAAACGCGAGTGGTGACAGCCTAGTGAATAACGCTTTTGTATTTGGTGCCTCTTACGGCTTCTAATTTTATATTTGTCTTAACTGTCCATTAAGAAAAAGCCCAACGGTTTATCTCGCTGGGCTTTGTTTTTATTGGTCGTTGCCTTCGTGGTGGCTATATTCGAACACTTGGCCTTTTTCGTTAAAGGCGTAAACGGTGTAGCTGTCTTTTTTGTCGCCATATTCCATACCAGGGGAGCCCATTGGCATGCCCGGTACTGATAGGCCTTTTGCGTTACGTGGTGGATTTTTCAAAAACGCTTTAATGTCTTCGGCTGGAATGTGACCTTCGAACAGATAGCCGTTGATCTCTGCCGTGTGGCAAGAGTAAAGCTGTTCGTTCTTGATGCCTAGCTCGCGTTTGATGGCGTTCATGTCATCGTGCAATTTTTCTTCGACCGTAAAGCCGTTCTCTTCCATGTGTTTTGTCCATTCTCCACAACAGCCACAGTATGGCGATTTGTGGTTAATGACATCGGCTGCCAATACGTTGGCGGACACGGTCGCAAGCATTGCAAAGGTCAATAGTTTCAACTTCATAATACCCTCAAAAAGAAGTGGTTACTTTACTGAAAACAGTCGTAGTCGATTTGCATTACTAACGACAGTAATTGAAGACAGTGCCATTGCCGCTCCTGCGACAACAGGACTGAGCAAAAATCCAAACGCTGGGTAAAGCACACCTGCGGCAACTGGAATACCCAACGAGTTGTAAACAAAGGCACCAAATAGGTTTTGCTTCATGTTCTTAAGTGTAGCGCGAGAGAGTTCAATCGCATGTACTACCGCCATTGGTGACGTGTTCAGGATGGTCATTTGCGAACTTTCAATGGCGACATCACTGCCGCTACCCATGGCAATACCAAGGTTGGCTAAGGCGAGAGCAGGGGCGTCGTTAATGCCATCCCCCACCATTGCCACGACATGTCCTTGAGATTGAAGTTGCTCAATGTGCTGAGCTTTCTCATCTGGCATTACTTGGGCAATCACTTCATCAATACCAAGTTCTTGGCCGATAGCATTGGCAACGTGTTGGTTATCGCCCGTCAGCATTACCGTTTTGATGCTTTGCGATTTTAATGCAGAGAGCGCTTGTTTCGCATCTGATTTGATCGGGTCGGCAATGGCGATCAGGCCGATCAGTTCGCCGTTCAATGCCACAGCTACCGGAGTCCACGCATTTTTTGCGCATTCATCGATGGCAGGTTTTAGTGCGCTAGTCTCGACGTTCTCTGCTTGCATAAATTGAAGCGAACCAATGAGCAGCGGTTTATCTTGATACGTCGCCCAAATGCCGCGCCCGCGAACGTTCTCAAACTTGTCTAATGAGACACCCTTTGCGTCGTGTCGTTTGGCGTAATCACATACCGCTTTTGCCAGTGGGTGCTCAGACTGACGCTCTGCCGCATACGCTAAAGCCAATAGATCTTCTTGGCTGGTGGCGTGAGTAAACACTTGCTGAACGCTAGGTTTACCTTGGGTAAGCGTGCCAGTTTTGTCGAATACAACCGTGTCGACTTTGCTTGCCAATTGAAGGGCGTCGGCGTCTTTGATCAGAATGCCGAGCTCTGCGGCTTTACCCACTCCCACCGTGACAGAAAGTGGGGTTGCTAAGCCTAGAGCGCAAGGGCATGCGATGATCAGGACGGTTGTGGTGACCACCAGCATATAACTCGCTTTTGGCTCTGGGCCAACGGCAAACCAAACGAGCGCGGCCAGTATTGCTATGCCAACAACGACAGGGACAAACACCGATGAAATCTGGTCTGCCAGTTTCGCGATGGCTGGCTTACTGCTTTGCGCTGTGCGCACCATGCGGATGATACGAGCCAGCATGGTATTTGCGCCAATGCCCGTTGCCTCAATGACTAATCCACCATCGGTATTTAATGTCCCAGCAGACACTTGAGCCTCTTGCGCTTTTAACACTGGTACTGGTTCACCAGTGAGCATCGACTCATCAATGTATGATTCACCTTGAATCACAACACCATCAACAGGCACTTTCTCGCCTGGTTTGATACGCAGTTTCATGCCTAGCGTGATTTGCTCAACCGTTATTTGTTGATCGCCTTGTTCCGTGATTACCGTAGCTTGCTGAGGTTGCAGGTTAATCAGAGCTTGCAATGAGCGTGTTGTGTTTGCTTTGGCTTTTGCTTCTATATAGTGACCAAGAGAAATTAAGCCGATGATCATTGCACTCGCTTCAAAGTACACGTGGCGTGAAGCAAGAGGGAACCAGCCTGGGAAAATCACCACAAGCATCGAATAGAACCACGCTGCGCCAGTACCGAGCGCGACTAACGTGTCCATGGTGGCGCGCTTGTGAGTAGCAGCTAACCAAGCGTTACTGAAGAAGTGTTTCCCTGCTGTGGCAAGAAGGAGTAAACATACGATACCGATCACTCCCCAAGCTAATTGGTCGTTGGTGTTGCGAATCATCATATTGCCGCCAGCAACGCCCCAAATCATTAAAGGGGCTCCGACGACAAGGCCAGCAATAGCATCCAGTTTAAAGCGTTTTTGTTGCTGACGTTGTTGCTGTGCTTGCTTTTCTTGCTGGGTTGCGGCGTCTTGTAGGATCTCTGCTTGGTAACCGGCTTGTTTTACCGATTCAACAATTGCGTTAAGGAGGTCATCAGAGTCTTGGCTTGCGAATACTAGTGCGCTTTGTTCTGCAAGGTTGACCTGTGCTTTCTCAACACCTTCCACGTTAGTAAGTGCTTTCTCTACTGAAGATACGCAACTCGCACACGTCATGCCTTGAATCAGCATTTGCAATTGAATACTCGCTGGTGGCACCTGCGTATCTTTAATATTGCTTTGCTGTTCTACCTGTTCGGTCTCTGGTGAGCTTTCGTTCTCTACTTCAACAGAATCAAGGTTGGCGGTATAGCCGAGTGTTGCTATTAAGTCGATCACTTGTTGCTCGGAGAGGAGGGTACGAATCTCTAAGTGCGTTGTTGAAGCCTCAAAAGAAATAACGTCTTGATTAGATTCTAATAAAGATGAAAGTTTTTTGACGCAACCGCCACAGCTTAAGCCTGAAAGGTTTAGTTCGTAGTGATTTCCTGCTTGGTAACCAAGAGATTCAATCGACGAGACGAGCTCTTTAAGAGAAGACTCGGTTTTGACCTCTACTTGCGTCGGGGACAAATTGAGGATCTCCACATCGTGATTCGCATGTAAAGCATTCTCAACTTTTCTCGCACAGCCCATGCAGTTGAGCCCTGATAAAGGTATAACTAACTGATACATAATCTGCACCTCAATAGTAGTGATGCTATGAGCTTAAACCTTCCTGCAAGGGTAAGGTCAATACCCATTTGCTACTCACAACAATTTCGTCAAAATCTCTCGAATCCCACAAGTGCACGGTCATTTTACTTGCGAGTGATCTCAAGGTTTTTTCTCTTTGAATATAAAGTTCCGTTAAAACACCTAAAAGATGAATGAAGTCGCTCACGTTTTTTAGATGCTCTCAATGTCAGTTCAGTGTCAAAACGTACTTTTAACGTTTTTTATTTTTTATATTTGATTTTAACTAATTGTTTTTTATTGATTTATTTTATTTTTGATCTTCTCATTTTGAAGTCGCTCAGATTGCTGTAGGGAAAGTTTTTTAGTGCGAAAAAAGTTTGTCATATTTGCCCCGTCCAAACACTGTTTCAAGTTCCTGCCATGTCCTAGTTAGTGAATTTGAAAATGGAAAAAACTAAAAATATAGGGGTTTATAATGTCTTACCTAAAGAAAAGCCTACTTGCCACGGCAATTACCGGCATGATGTTCAGTGGTGCTGCATTTGCTGATGGTGCAAACAGTGACGCAGCAAAAGAGTTTCTAACCAAAGATTCATTTTCTTATGAAGTTTACGGAATCATCGCGATGCAGGCCGCGTACCGCGATTACGATTCTGGCAGCAAAGCAACGGACGATGATTTGGGTGGCATGCAGCTAAACAACGAGTCTCGTATTGGTTTCCGTGGTAAAAAACAATTTGCTAACTTCGACCCTACTTTTATTTGGCAAATCGAAGGCGGTTATGTAGACCCTAGCTTTGGTGGCGAGGGCGCAGGTCTTGGTGAACGTGACACATTCGTCGGTTTTGAAAGTGCATCTTGGGGGCAAATTCGCCTGGGTCGTGTTTTGACACCTATGTACGAATTGGTTGACTGGCCAGCATCTAACCCTGGCCTCGGCGATGTATACGACTGGGGTGGTGCTATTGGTGGCGCCAAGTACCAAGACCGTCAATCAAACACTATCCGCTGGGACTCTCCAATGTTTGCTGACAAATTCTCCCTAGATATCGCAGCTGGTGCAGGTGATAAAGCAGGTCTAGGTGAAGGGGATGACTACTGGGGTGGTATCGCAGCACACTACAAAATTGGTCCTATCCAGTTAGATGCGGCATATGAAGGTAACCGTAATATCAAGATGGAAAGCCAAACGTGGGAAAACAACACGTACTTGGTAGGGGCACAAGGCTGGTTTGATAACGGGATCTCTTTCTTTGCGCAATACAAATACATGGAAGCGGACGCAAGCAATGGTGTGAGTGAAAAGCAAGATGCAATGTCTGCCGCTATCATGTACACCACGGGTGATTGGCAATACAAACTGGCTTACGCCGCTAACTTTGATCTAGAGCGTGATGGTAAGAAAATTAACGATACAGCGGACGATGTGTTATCAGCACAAGTTATGTATTTCGTAGACCCATCGGCAGTGCTGTACGTACGTGCTCGTACTCTAGACTTTGGCGACGGTGCGTCTCAATTAGATAAACCAACAGAAGCACGTTGGAAGTCTGCTGACTACGACGAGTTCTCTGTAGGTGTTGAATACTACTTCTAATTAAAGAAGCAGCTAAAAGGGCGGAAACGCCCTTTTTATCTTGATACTTATTCAAATAAGCCTTTGAAATGACTGGCCTGTAAATTTTAGAGGCTTATCTAAATTGGTATAAAGTGAGAAACCATGATGAAAAAAACAACGACACTTCTCGGACTTTGCGCAATGCTTTCGGCGCCAGCTTTTGCTGCTCAACTCACTCTGCAATCTGAATTAGTTCCTCGCGTTCTCAACGGCGAGTTCGTCTACCCTGAGTGGATATCCAAGAACAACAGCATCGAGTTAAAAGATGGGGAAAACCAATTAGCGGTAACGGTTGGACAAATCGTATTTGAAGATGGAAAGCGCCGTAAATTCGATTCGCAGCCGCTGGTATTAGAGTTTGATGCAGAAAAAGACACCGAGCTTTCTCTGACTTATCAAACATTCCGTACTATTGAAGAGGCGAGAGCCTTCGAACTCGATCCTAAAGTGGTATTGAAAGACAAAAACGGAAAAGAAGTGGCATTCTCTATGGTTCAACTTCGTAAAGGTGGTTTGCAAGGTTTTCGTGATTACGAGCGAGAAGTTGCCGACTATAATAACGCAATGAATAAAGAATCGACTAAGGCAAGCATTGCGTCTTCTCCAGCGGAAACCAAAACAATCAAAGCATCGTTTAATGAATTGAGCCGTGAAGAGCAGCAAGAATTTAT
This sequence comes from Vibrio sp. 704, assembly GCF_033339295.1. Lineage (NCBI taxonomy): Bacteria > Pseudomonadati > Pseudomonadota > Gammaproteobacteria > Vibrionales > Vibrionaceae > Vibrio > Vibrio sp. 704. Next base: position 26,581 of record NZ_JAWOUH010000028.1, read on the forward strand.
GCAATGGGCAATGCGTAACCTGAAGTAATTTCGTCTCGTGCTTTAACAGTAAATAGCAGGGCTGTGCCTTTTTGGTTCTGCCCTGTTTTTATTTCTGTTGTCAAACCGATTGTAGAATTGACTTACGGTGGTAAAATGTCGCCACTTTTATCCTTGACATTACAACGAGAGATCTCTCGTTGCTCATTACCCCTAAGGAACTCAAATGACGGTTAAAACTCGTTTTGCTCCTAGCCCAACTGGCTATCTACACGTTGGTGGTGCGCGTACTGCACTTTACTCTTGGCTATACGCTAAAAACCAAGGTGGTGAATTCGTTCTACGTATCGAAGATACAGACCTTGAGCGTAACTCTCAGGAAGCGGTTGATGCAATTCTTGAAGGCATGGAATGGCTAGGCTTGGAGTGGGATGAAGGTCCTTACTACCAAACTCAACGTTTTGACCGTTACAACGAAATGGTTGATAAGCTTCTTGCTGAAGACAAAGCTTACAAATGTTACGCGTCTAAAGAGCTGCTAGATGAAATCCGTGCAGAGCAAGAAGCAAATAAAGAAATGCCTCGCTACGATGCTAACCATCCAAAAATCAAAGCAGCAAACGAAGCGGCAAAAGATGGTGATCCATGTGTTATCCGTTTCCGTAACCCGAAAGAAGGCAGCGTAGTATTTGATGATCAAATCCGTGGTCGCATTGAAATCCGCAACGATCAAATGGATGACCTAATCATTCGTCGTACAGACGGTTCACCTACTTACAACTTCTGTGTAGTAGTGGATGACTGGGACATGGGTATCACTCACGTTGTTCGTGGCGAAGACCACATCAACAACACGCCTCGTCAAATCAACATCTACGAAGCACTAGGTGCGCCAGTACCTACATTTGCACACTGTGCAATGATCCTGGGTGATGACGGCGCGAAACTGTCTAAACGTCACGGCGCTGTATCAGTCATGCAATACCGCGATATGGGTTACCTGCCTGCGGCACTAAACAACTACCTAGTGCGCCTTGGTTGGTCTCATGGTGACCAAGAAATCTTCTCTCAAGAAGAGATGATCAATCTATTTAGCCTAAACGCAGTATCTAAGTCAGCGTCTGCTTTTAACACTGACAAACTGCAATGGTTGAACAACCACTACATCAAGAACTCAGATCCTGCGTACGTTGCTGAGCATCTACAATGGCATCTAGATCAACAAAAACTAGACGTAACGAATGGTCCTGCTATTACTGACGTGATCAAGCTGGTGGGTGAGCGTTGCAACACACTAGTTGAGCTAGCTGAGCAAATCCGTTACTTCTATGAAGATTTCTCTGAGTTTGAAGCGGGCGCAGCGAAGAAACACCTGCGTGGCGTGGCTAAAGAGCCTCTAGAACTTGCATTAGCGAAAGTGGAAGCACTAACTGAGTGGACGACAGCGAACATCAAAGATGGCGTTATCGCAGCAGTATGTGAAGAGTTGGAAATCGGCATGGGCAAAATCGGTATGCCATTACGTGTTGCTGTTACAGGCGGCGGTCAGTCTCCTTCTGTCGATGCAGTAATGGAGCTGGTTGGAAAAGAGCGTTGTATTGCTCGCATTAAGATGGCGCTTGAGTTCATTGCTGAGCGTGAAGCAAACGCATAATTGCTTTGAACTGAACGTTCTTTTTGAATAAATAGTCACAAAGCCGCGGTGAGCAACCGCGGCTTTTTTGTATCTTCAATTTAGATAACGAGAAACTTTCTCTCATATTGGTGAATGAAGAGATGGTTTCAACTGTAATTTACCTCAATATGGATAAGATTTTTTAATCCAAATATCGTTGGCGTGAATAAAAAATGAGCGATTATATATCAAATATCTGATTGATTTTTATCCATGTTCCTTAAAGTTCCATTTTATTTGTCTCATTTTTAAGAAAAGTCTTTGTTTTAGCTATGTTGTTCTAAAAATTAAAGCAAACGTTTGCGTCGTGATTGCGTGGGGATTTTTTTGCTTAAGATCACATGTTGTCGAGATTTTTGATGACAATAAATTGACAGAATTGGGATTTTTCTCGCGATTTCTTAGCGTTATAGTTCGTCCCGTCAGCGATACCGAGATGGCGATATGTATCACTGAACAGGAAATGTACGTAAGTTGCTTCCATAAAAAAAATGCATGTGCATAAAAAGAAGCTGACTAAGTATCTCACTCAAGGAATGAATAAAAAGAATTGAAATACAACGTCAGTCAGACGGCGCATTTCGGCATCTAACAAAAGAACTTCTTTAGAGGAATCAATAATGAAAAAATTAGCAGCGGTAATTTCAGCGTCTCTACTTATGGCTTCAGCAGCACAAGCAGAAGTATACGTTGGTGGTAAGATGGGTAAGTCATGGATGGAAGACGCGTGTGTAGCGGGCCAGGCTTGTGACAAAGACGATTCTACTCTTGGCGCTTTTGTTGGTTACGAAATGAATAAATACTTCGCAGTAGAAGCGGGTTTCGACAACATCGGTGATTTTAACCAAACTTCTTTCGGTGGCCACGTAGAAGCGATCACTCTTGCTCCTAAATTTAGCCTACCAATCACTGAAGACATCGCACTTTACGGTAAAGTGGGTGGCGCTTACGTAATGTTTGATGGCAAAGATGATTACTCTTACCTAGGCGCGGCTGGTCTTGAATTCAACCTAAGCCAAAACGTAACAGCTCGTGCGGAATACCAAACACTGACTGACATCAGCAACGATGTAACTCGTGCGACAGGTAACACTGCAACACTAGGTGTTTCTTTCAAATTCGGCGGCAACGATGAGCCAGTAATCGTAGAAGAGCCAGTTGTTGTTGAAGAAGTGGTTGTAGAAGAAGTGGTAGAAGAGCCAGTTGTAGTTACGAAAACATTCGAAACTCAAACAATTGGTACAGGTAGCTTCGATCTAAACAGCACAACTCTAAAACCAGAGAGCGCTGCAAAACTTGATAACCTAGTTGCTTTCCTAAACGAGCACCCACAAGCGAACGTTGAAGTTGTAGGTTACACAGATACGTCTGGTCCAGCAGCTTACAACCTAAAAGTTTCTGAAAAACGTGCTGAGTCTGTTGCTAACGCACTCGTTGAAAAAGGTATTGATTCATCACGTATCCAAGCTCGTGGCGAAGGTGAAAGCAACCCAATCGCTTCAAACGACACTCGTGAAGGTCGTCAACAAAACCGTCGCGTAGAAGTCGTTGTTCCAGAATTTGAATACCAAGTTCAGCAATAAGCTCCTATTCGACCGTAGTATAGAAGACTGAAGCTGAAAGCCCCAAAGAGTTCGCTCTTTGGGGCTTTTTATTTCTCTTCAAAAAAACTGACTGAAATGTTCAAAGTGGCCAGGTATTACTTAAGATCAATGCTGTTTAAACGCCCCATAAATGTCAGGATCTCCAAGTTATCTTTATGTGCTTCTAACAACGCTTTTTTGGTTTGCATGTAGGCGGCAAGTTTGCCGTACTTACTAATAGAGCGAACCACCGTTTTATATTTATACTCGCCGTCATCATTGAACTCTCGCCACTTGGCGATGTAACACGTATCTCGGTTGTCAGGGTTTTCAAGAGTAGGGTTAGGCTTGTGAACGATTTTAGGCTCAACGCTATGTGGAAGCCTAGTCATTAGGTAAGGGTCTTTCAAAAGACGTCGCCAGAATTTGCCCCACATTTGCCGGCCTAACTCGTTTCTCAGCTTAATGGCTTTTTGTAAGCCTTTCTTTTCTCCAATACGAACAAATCCTACCGAGCGGTGTAGTACCGTATCCTCGGGGGTATGGATATGTATCTTAAAGGCTGTCTTGCCTTTAGAAATAAAGCGGTGTCCAGTGTTAGTTATTAAATTGCTCTTAGACATAGTGCTAACTAATAATTTTATTAATAGCTAAAAGGGTAAGCAAAACTCATAGATAATTAAAGTAATAAAATACAAAACTGTAAATAGGGCTTGTTGAAATGATTTCAAGGGGAAGAAGTCAGATCAGTAGAAGACTTTATCCCGTAACCGAAACACCTGATCCGATCATATTGATTACTGGGAAGATTACCTAACACGATGTACTAGGGGGAGCAGTGCGAGGCTTGAAATTGAAGATACAAAAAAGCCTTAGCTCAAGTGGGAGCTAAGGCTATGATATGGCGCCCCCAGTAGGATTCGAACCTACGACCTGTCCCTTAGGAGGGGACTGCGCTATCCAGCTGTGCCATGGGGGCGTAATACCAATAGTTGCAGTTCATTGCACTGTTTTACTGAGTTCAAATCTAGCAATCTACCAGATCTGTATCAGCATCACGTTGAACGATTCGCTACGGTCATTGGTATAATCAAATAAGATGCGCTGCCTATGATATTCAAAAGTGAGCATATCTCAAGACTTAATGTTTGCTTTTATAGGATCTTGTTCATTACGTCGCCAATTTGAACGCTAGATGCTAAATTTGGCTGATCAATCGTCAGTTCCGCTTCGTGTTCATATATGCGTGATACCGTTAATGTAATTTCGCTTTGCGAGACTTTGTTTCTTGGCAATCCATTTTGGTCGATAAACGACGCGGTGTGCCAAAGCTGCAATTTGTCTCCCTCTTTTACGCCGTGCATACGGCCGAGATCCATCGTTACGGTATTACCGAAGACTGCCACAACCTCTGGCAATGTAATTTTGCAAGACAGCTCCGACTCCAGATCCAACATAATATTGCGACTAACGCGAAGCATCATCTCGCCATAGGTCGATGCCCAAAAACGTGCACTACGAGTGTCCACTTGACTCGTCTTAGCAAATGGCCAACGCGCGACCTCACGGTAGGCTTTGTTGAAGATTTCATGGCCAGTTTTACCATCAAATACTTTCATTTCTAACGCAAACTGACGATTGATGATGTCATCTTGCAATAGTTGAGATTCGACCGTTGCAGTGAGATCGGTTATGACCCCTCCAATGATGTATTGTGCGCCATTGTCTTGTGCGATCATTTGAGTGCGAGCAGGATAGTTGCTGCTTATTGAGTAGTCCGTTGTACCAACAGACACAAAGCTGCGTGAGGTTTGATCAAGTTGACGGTTCACTACGTGGCTAAAATCGTCACCAACTTGATAAATTTGTCCCATCACTGCTTGTTGTGGTGATGCGACCTCAATATTGCCGACCAGCATTGTCTTTTTGTATTGATCGGTGTGGCAACCCGTTGCCGATGGATAAATATCAACGCGGATTTTTACCTCGACTTTACCGCGACGTTTGCGTTCAGACTCGACCAAAATGTAACGGACTTCATGATTGGTAAACTGGTATTCGTTGCGGCTTTCTTCTAATAGCGGCATCAAGTTGCTAATACTGCCAATATCTGCGCCCGAAAAATTGACGGCTTTGAACAGCGCGTCTTCCAACGCATGGAGCCTTGCCGTCTCTTCTGAAGAAACGATGGTGGCAACGCCTGTGACTTCATACCAAGATGCCATGACCTTAAAAGGCACAAGCATCACTAAAGTGATTGAAAACAGACTGTTTAATATTTTTTTCATTGGTTACAACCGTTCGGGTATAAATATTGCTTTAACAAATTCAGTGAAGTTTGGTGGGTTTTTCTTCGTTAGGCAAACAAAGAAAAGCAAAGACTGTTCCAATATTCACTTTCTTGGAAAGGAATTAATAAAGAACGGTATCACCTAAGATTATCTGGAGAATCAAACCATGAAAAAGTGGCTTGTCGCCGCATCGATGATGACGCTTCTGACATCGTGCGCGTACTCACCGATTTACAATGGTAAAGAACCGTACTCGGGAAGCCAGTTCATGCTGATGGATAGTCCGCGTCATACGATGGACTTTTTCATTGAGAGCATGACAGAAGACCTGATGGTTTCTAATGTGGCAGTATCAGCGCGGACACCGATTGCGATTACCTCGTTTGTTGATCTACAAAATATGGATGCAACAAACTGGTTAGGTAACTCGGTCTCTGAAGGTTTTATCCATCAGTTTCAGCGCCGAGGGTTTAAAGTGGTTGATTTCAAAACTACGGGCTCTATTCAAGTGACGCAGCAGGGCGATTTTGCTTTAAGTCGTGATTGGCAAGATTTAGCTCAAGAGCAGCAAATTCAGTATGTACTGACCGGAACAATGTTGCGCCAAGAGGGCGGAGTGCTTGTCAATGCACGCGTGGTTGGCATGCAAAGCCGTGTAGTTGTAGCGACAGCGCAAGGTTTCCTTCCGGCTGACCGTATTGGGCGTGACTTAGATACGTTAAATAGCATTCGCACACAAGATGGTGTGTTGATTCGTTCTGACCCTACCATTCGTCAGCCGTACACTGTGATTCTCCGTCCATAGGATAGAAGCATGAAGAAGTTATTATTTATTGTTGCCACACTGATATTGGTTGGGTGTCAGCCATTACAACAGATGCGTCAAGATGAAATCTTAGTGGCGGTGGGTTACGCTAGCGTCAGTGAGCAAACAGGCCGCACAGTTGAAGAAAAGCGTGTACGAGCAATGCGCGCATCAAAAATTGATGCTTATCGTGAGCTAGCAGAGCAAGTTTATGGCATGCGTGTTAGTGGACGTGCAGAGCTGCAAGACCAGCGTTTGGGTATTGAAAGCACCACTGGTGCCGTCGATGGTGTAATTCGTGGTGCAGAAGTTGTGCGTAGTTATCTTGTTGAAGACAGTTATGTGACTGAGCTGCGTCTGGATATCCGTAAGATGGATAAGCTACGTGATTATGGAGAAGTTCAGCAGGTACCTGAGAAGCGTCAGCAAACTTTGTTTTAAACCATTTCACTAGACAGATAATCTTTTTGAGCGGCTGATTGGTAACAATGAGTCGCTTTTTTTATATCTACGTGAGCGCGGGAATTGAGGGTAGGAGTGACGTTTAAGCTTTTATATTGGTGCCAAGCGTCGAGATGGTGTGGGTTTTTCCGCCCGCATTGTAGGTCATGCCAACTTTGCCATGAGTTCGCTGAAGCATGTTGTTGAGTTTATTGAAGCTCAGCTGTGCGCGACTAAGCGATTCGCCATTTACTTGGTTAACTTGTTGACAGTCGAGGACGATCGATTGGATTTGAGCAACAACCTGACTTAGGTGCTCATCTTCAGTAAGTTGATTGACGTGCGGGTGAGAGGCGATTCGCTGATCAGTTGTTCTGAGCTGATCAATGAGCGTCATCTTCTGTTTGGCAATGTTCTCAATCTCGGTAGAGACACGCGCCGTGATTGCTTGTGTTTCTTGGCGTAAAACAGCGGAAAGTGCCTTAGCATTTTCTAGCTGGAAATTAACGAGATCGACTAATGCTGCCATAAAATACTTACCTTCGGCCTAAGTCAGTTAGCTTTTGCCTTGCAATTCGTTTTCAAACTTAATCATGTTGTCAGCCAATTTTTCAGGATCGACTTTGTATGAACCGTTTGTGATAGCTTCTTTGATTGCTGCAACTTTGGCGCTGTCATATGCCGGAGAAGCTGCCATATCCTTCTGGAGTTTACTGACGGCTTTACTTTGCTGGCTGAGTGATACTGCGTCTTGTTGCGCTGGCGCCTTTTTTGATTCTGTCGTGCTGGTAGCATTGGAATCGTTACGTGCAGGTGCGCGACTTGTTGTCGTCATCATTTGCCCTGAACGTATATTATCTATACCTGCCATGTTTAACCTTTGCCTTGTATCGTAATACTGGTATCCAGACTATCGACCAGCGCAAAAATAACTTTAGTCATTTTTTGCATTTTTATTGATCAGTTTAAACACGCTACCAGTGGGTATTAAAAATTAACAGTGATTTCCGCAATGTCAGTCACTATGCCTTCTATTATACGTTGTGACTTATCATTTTTCACTCTTACTTGATCGCCAGCTGAACCATCCTGCAATGCTGTGCCTTGCGTTGTGATCGTCATGCCAGAATTCACCGCTTTGATAATGACCTTTTCATTTCGGCATACCACACAAACATCATTTCTCTCTACGACATCGCCTAAACGAACATTACGCTTTAGCTTTGCCCCAACCACTTGATCGTAGCTAGAAAATCCATCTTTACGAAAGCGCTGTAGCTCGATCATGGAAGTGGTAACATCCGATGCGCTGACGATTTCTCCTCTCCCTAGTGTTCGTGTAGCGACGATCATTGGTACTGATACCGAGATCCTCACAGGGACATAGACTTTCCAGTCATCCGGTTGGCATTCCACTAACACATTGATGTTACTTCTCGTGCTGCTGGTGGAAGAGGCAGATGTATCTAACGGAACAGGGCAATCCGTTGCTTTTATTCTCGAGTCGATCTCTGCCGCATTAACAGATAGCTCGCCACCATCAGGCTGATCAACCGTAGCAAGAATATGTTGTTCTGCTGCTGTTTTTATTTGCTCGATCTGATTATCTGAAGCTGAATGAACAAAAAAGCTAAACATACTGAGCAAAATGCCGATAGACTTAGCGTACTTTGTAATTAGCGCTCTACATATTGTCATAGTCAATGGTGTCGAAGTGAAAGTGAAATACGCCATACTGTCTCCCTGGTATCGTGCTTGCCAGTGGTAGAGTATCATTTAAAAACAAAAAGTTTGAGATGGAGATGAGCATATGACGGGGATTCTTGACTCGGTGAATCAGCGTACGCAACTCGTCGGTCAGAACCGATTGGAATTATTGACCTTTCGACTGATGGGCCGACAGCGCTACGGCATTAACGTATTCAAAGTGAAAGAAGTACTACAGTGCCCTAAGCTGACTTCAATGCCAAATCTACACCCTCTGGTTAAAGGTATCGCTCATATCCGCGGCCATACCGTGTCCGTTATTGATTTGAGCCTGGCAATTGGTGGCCGCCCAACCACTGATTTAGATAAATGTTTTGTTGTTATTGCAGAATTTAACCGTACGATCCAAGCATTTTTGGTATCATCGGTTGAGCGTATTATCAATATGCATTGGGAAGCGATTTTGCCACCGCCAGACGGCGCAGGTAAAGCGCACTATTTGACTGCCGTGACAAACATTGACAATGAGCTGGTTGAAATCCTTGACGTTGAAAAAATCCTGGCAGAAATTGCGCCAGTTGATGAAACGATGGATTCCGCTATTGGCGAAGAAATCGCACAAGCAGAGCAAGAAAAGCCTATTGTACGCCGCATACTGATTGCTGATGACTCGACGGTCGCGCGTAAACAGGTAGAGCGTGCGATTACATCCATCGGTTTTGAGGTCGTATCTGTCAAAGACGGCAAAGAAGCGTACAATAAGTTGATTGAAATGGCTCAAGAAGGCAATATCTACGATCAAATTTCGTTGGTTATTTCCGATATTGAAATGCCAGAAATGGACGGCTATACCTTAACGGCTGAAATTCGCAGACATGCCGATTTGAAAGACCTTTATGTTATCCTCCATTCTTCATTAAGTGGTGTATTCAACCAAGCTATGGTTGAGCGTGTAGGTGCCAACACCTTCATTGCGAAATTTAACCCAGATGAGTTGGGTAACGCGGTTAAATCTGCATTAACACAATAAAAGAGACATTAATGACTGCTATTACAATCAGTGATCAAGAGTATCGTGACTTTAGCCGTTTTCTAGAATCGCAATGTGGCATCGTGTTAGGTGATAGCAAGCAATACCTCGTGCGTAGCCGACTGAGTCCTTTAGTGACGAAGTTTAAGCTCGCATCGTTATCAGATTTGCTACGTGATGTTGTTACAGGGCGTAATCGAGAATTACGAGTCGCCGCTGTGGATGCGATGACGACTAACGAAACCTTGTGGTTTCGAGATACTTATCCGTTCACGGTTTTAGCTGACAAATTATTGCCAGAAGTAGCGGCAAGTAAGCGCCCAATTAAGATCTGGTCTGCTGCCAGTTCATCGGGCCAAGAACCGTATTCTATTGCAATGACGATCCTGGAAACGCAACAGCGCAAGCCGGGCTTGTTACCAAACGTGTCCATTACAGCCACAGATATTTCGGCAAGTATGCTCGAGATGTGTCGTGCAGGGGTGTACGACAACTTGGCTTTGGGTCGCGGGCTTTCACCAGAACGTCGTCGCACCTTCTTTGAAAATGCGGACGGTGGTCGCATGAAAGTCAAAGATAACGTCAAGCGTTTGGTGAACTTTCGTCCACAAAACTTGATGGACAGTTACGCACTGATGGGTAAGTTCGACATCATTTTCTGTCGTAACGTATTGATTTACTTTTCTCCAGAAATGAAATCTAAAGTGCTTAACCAAATGGCGAGCAGTTTAAACCCTGGTGGCTACTTGCTGTTAGGGGCATCAGAGTCGCTAACTGGTCTGACTGATAAATTTGAAATGGTGCGCTGTAATCCGGGCATCATTTACAAGCTTAAATAGCGGTATCTCTTCATTGATAGAAAAGCCTGACTTCGTGTCAGGCTTTTTTGTTTGTTACCTTTCTACGCCGAGCGTTTCATGTATCACTCAATTAGTTGAAGCGCGTTTTTGCCTTGTGCCCTCAACACGGTGTATCTTTATTAAGTGAACAAAGTGATACGACATGACATTCCAGTTACTTTGGCTCACTTATTGCTATTTCAATTCACGGTAACCACTAGGTTGGTGTAATGCTTTAGGTTTTGGCATGCTAATTGCTTTTTGGTTATCAATCACGGTCAGTTCTTAATTGTAGAGGCAAACATGGCTATATCTTTTGACAATGCACTAGGCATCCACCAGCACACGGTGGGCGTACGTGAGCGCAATGCAGAGGTGATTTCCACCAATATCGCACAAGCAAACACGCCTGGTTACAAAGCAAGAGGTTTAGACTTTGCGAAGGAATTGCAAGCGGCAACATCTGGGGCAAGCATTGGTCTTAGTCGCACAGATGGTCGGCATATTCCTGCCACTACAACGTTGGTTGGGGACAAGTTATATCGTCTTCCTACGCAACCAGATACGGGAGATGGCAACACGGTAGACTTGGATTTAGAGCGTAACTTGTTTATGCAAAACCAAATCAGACACCAAGCATCACTCGACTTTCTAGGCAGCAAATTCAAGAACTTAACCAAAGCAATCAAAGGGGAATAATTTAGATGAGCTTATTTAACGTTTTCAATGTGACAGGTTCCGCAATGAGCGCTGAATCCGTTCGTCTGAATACTACCTCAAGCAACTTGGCGAACGCCGACAGTGTCAGCAGCTCTGCGAAAGACACTTACAAAGCGCGTCATGCAGTGTTTGGTGCAGAGTTAAGTAACGCCATGCGTGGCGGTGATACGGTGCCAGTGAAAGTGATGGGTATTGTAGAAAGTGATAAACCGCTGAGTGCGGAGTACAACCCAGACCATCCCCTTGCAAACGAAGAAGGCTACATTTACAAGCCTAACGTCAATGTAATGGAAGAAATGGCAAACATGATTTCAGCTTCTCGTGCATACCAAACTAATGTACAGGTCGCTGATTCTAGTAAACAAATGCTGCTGCGTACGCTGCAGATGGGTCAATAAGGATAAGGGGGTAGCGTATGGCCGGAATTAACAACGTTGGTCAAAGCGGCTTGTCCTATATCGACCAGCTTAAAAGTCTACAAGAGAGTAACAAGAAAGCGGAAGAGAGCACGGGTAAGCAGGACCTAAAACAGGAAGACTTCTTATCATTGCTCACGAAGCAACTGTCTCAGCAAGACCCTTTTAAGCCGGTAAGTAATGACCAGATGATTGCGCAAATGGCTTCATTTGCGACCGTTGATGGCATTGGCAAGATGAACACTCAGTTTGAGAGTTTGAATTCGTCAATGACATCAAATCAAGCGTTACAAGCTTCCTCTTTGGTAGGGCGTGACGTATTGGTCCCAGGAGCAGCAGGTGTGAAGCAGGACGACGCACCAATGGCGGCAATGGTTAAGCTTTCACAATCTATCGATAATCTGTTTGTTCGTGTAGAGGATGAAGCTGGCCAACTGGTTCGTACCTTTGAGGTAGGGGCGAAACCAGCCGGCGACACGCGTGTGCTTTGGGACGGTAAAGATGAAAGCGGAAATCCACTGCCAGCTGGCAAATACAAAGTGAAAGCGTCTGGCTTAGTTGAGGGGGAGTCGCAAGAGTTCCCAGTATCGACGTATGCCAACGTAAACAGCGTATTGCTTGGCAAAGGTGACGGAAACGTATTACTCAATCTGGCTGGTTTTGAATCGCCAGTTCGACTTGCAGAAGTATTGGAAGTCGGCAAAGCGTAGTCATAGCTCGCTAGATTAGGAGATTTTGGAATGTCATATGTATCTTTAAGCGGTTTGTCCGCCGCCCAACTGGATTTGAACACCACCAGTAACAACATTGCGAACGCCAACACGTACGGCTTTAAAGAGTCCCGTGCTGAGTTTGCTGATGTTTACTCTAACTCTTTATTTACTAACGCAAAAACCACACCGGGTGGTGGTGCGCAAGCAAGCCAAGTGGCACAGCAGTTCCATGAAGGCTCTAGCATTTACACCAACAACCCAATGGATTTGCGTGTTTCGGGGACAGGTTTTTTCGCTGTAGCGAAAGAGCGTCTAACTCCACAACAGAATGAACTGACACGTAATGGTGCATTTCACTTAAATAAAGAAAACTACATGGTGACCGCGAACGACGAGTTCTTGTTAGGTTACCAAGTGGACCCAAGCTCTGGTGAGGTTTCTTCATACGAGCCACAACCCATCAATATTCCTGCTGAATTTGGTAAGCCAAAACAAACAGCAAACATTGAAGTGGGTGTGAACTTGCCAGCGAACGGCGATTTGAAAGATCCAACGCAGTTTGATTTTTCAGACCCAGATACATACAACCGTTCAACCTCTTCGACAATTTATGACTCGATGGGTCAGTCTTACAAGCTAACGACGTATTACTTGAAAGATCAGACTCAGCCAAATACATGGAACACTTACTACACCGTGACAGATAAAGAAGGTGAAAAGCCTTTAAATGTTGCGGCTGGTGATGCGCAAACGCCAACAGGTCATGTGGGGCATACCATGAAGTTCAACAACGATGGTACGTTGGCGAGCTTGAACAATGGTCAGCCAATCACTTCTGTGGCTCTGGGTGATCCGGCGACGAACACGACACCAGTCGATATGAATGGTGCCGATCCTGCGCAGACGCTTAACTTCGGCTTAGGCTCAGCAACACAGTTTGCGGCTCCGTTCGAACTGACTAAGTTTGACGAAGACGGTGCAACAACGGGCTTCCTAACCAAAGTTGACTTCGATGAAAACGGCAGCGTATTGGGAACTTACTCAAACGGTGAAAACGTTACATTGGGTCGTGTTGCTCTCGTACGTGTTCCAAACGAGCAAGGTCTGGATAAGAAAGGCGGCACTCAATGGGATTCAACGCAGTTCTCTGGTGACAAGATCTGGGGTGAATCAAATAAAGGCTCTTTCGGCACCATCAATAACGGTATGCTGGAACAGTCAAACATTGATATGACGCAGGAGTTGGTGGACCTGATCTCTGCTCAGCGTAACTTCCAAGCAAACTCACGTTCGCTCGAAGTACACAACCAACTACAACAGAATATCTTACAGATCCGCTAGAGCACTAGCTGGGTCATTCGATACTCTGCTTGAGTAAGCAATGGCGTGTGATTGCTTCTTAGTAATTACCGCTTTGTTCACTTTCATCATGACATTCATCTGATGCTTAGCCTGAATACACCTCACTCAGGCTAAGCATGCTTTGATCTACGATTTGCCGCTGTTGCCGCCGTATGGATCAAAACCTTGCCTCTCGTTACAGTTTTCTGCCCCTATTGACCTCTTTTAATTGTTGATTGTTAATTCAAAGTATTGATTGATAAGCCTATTTTTGTTTTGGCATAACTATTGCTTTTACTCCGTGTACAGAGAGATTTTTTGGAGTAATTTATGGATCGCGCACTGTTTCTCGCAATGAGTGGCGCCAAGCAAAATATGCAGGCACTACAATTGCGCGCTAATAACTTGGCTAACGTAAGCACGACCGGATTTCGGGCTGATTTAGCACAGGCTCGCTCAATGCAGGCTTATGGTGAAGGCCATCCTTCACGTGTGTTCAGCATGACAGAGCGTCCAGGGCATAACTTTGCTCAAGGTAGCGTGATTACAACAGGGCGTGATCTGGATGTGACGATTGAAGGCAGCGGTTGGATATCGGTACTCGATCATACAGGGAAAGAAGGGTTGACCCGTAACGGCAACCTAAAAGTCGATCAAAATGGCATGCTTACGAACGCAAGTGGTCATTTGGTGCTGGGTGAAAACGACGCGCCGATTACTTTGCCTATTCCTCTCTCCAAAATTGAAATCGGTCGGGATGGCACCATCTCTGTACTTCCTCAAGGTGCCCCGGCAGAAGAATTCCAAGCGGTTGATCGCATTAAGCTTGTTAAGCCTAATGATCAAAGCTTGTTTAAAGACACCAATGGCTTATTTCGCCATAAAACTCCAAACCAACCTTACGAAGCAGACGCGACTGTTAGCCTCCAGACGGGAGCGATAGAAGGCAGTAACGTGAATGCCGTAGGTGAAATGACCGCATTGATTGACTTACAACGTCAGTTTGAAATGCAAGTCAAGATGATGAGCACAGCTGAAGAAATGGATAAATCTTCAGATTCACTGCTTCGTATGAGTTAACAGAGTTAGAGGTTCACTATGCATCCAGCACTATGGGTAAGTAAAACAGGTCTAGACGCCCAACAAACCAACATTGCCACGATTTCGAACAACTTGGCGAACGCCTCTACTGTCGGCTACAAAAAGAGCCGTGCAGTATTCGAAGATCTGTTCTATCAGAACATCAACCAGCCTGGCGGCCAGTCATCTCAGAACACGGAACTGCCAAGTGGCTTGATGCTAGGTGCGGGTTCTAAAGTGGTTGCGACGCAAAAAGTGCACACGCACGGCAATGCACAGACAACGACCAACGCACTGGACATGATGGTGGAAGGCGACGGCTTTTTTCAAGTGACATTGCCGGACGGCAACATCGGTTATACCCGTAACGGTCAGTTCACGCTAAATGGTGAAGGCACGTTAGTCACGTCGGGTTCTGGCTACCCTGTAGAGCCTGAAATTGTGATTCCAGAAGATGCGATTTCTATTACTGTCGGTACGGATGGTGAAGTGTCGGTTCGCGTCCGAGGGCAGCAAGACAACCAAGTCGTTGGTCAGTTAACCATTACAGATTTTGTTAACCCGGGTGGCCTAGAGCCAATTGGTCAGAACCTTTACTTACCAACGGGTGCCAGTGGCGATCCACAAGAGGGTGTTCCAGGTTTGGACGGTTTGGGTGAAATTCGTCAATCCATGCTGGAAGCGTCCAACGTGAATGTAACGGAAGAGTTGGTCAACATGATCGAAGCCCAGCGCGTTTACGAAATGAACTCAAAAGTGATCTCGTCAGTCGATAAAATGATGAGCTTCGTTAACCAGCAATTGTAACGATTAAGAGCAAGATTTGAGGAGCTCACGATGAAACGTATTTGCCTACTCGCTTTGATTGCTACGATGTCGGGATGTGCCATGTTGGAACCGATTGAAACGGATGAAGTGACACAAGCAACCACTGTGGTCGACGCAGTAGAAGGCGATAAATCGAAAGAAGAGAGCAGCGGTATTGTAGATACTTTACGTGGTAGAAGTGATCCGGTTGCTGGCGACCCTGCTTGGGCTCCAATTCATCCGAAAAACAAGCCTGAGCATTACGCTGCTGCAACAGGTTCGTTGTTTAGCGCCGAGCACATTACCGACCTATACGACGATTCTAAACCACGTGGTATTGGCGACATTATTACCGTAACACTGGATGAGACAACCAGTGCGACGAAAAGCGCAAATGCCGATTTATCGAAAACCAATGAAGCGCAAATGGACCCGCTTCAAGTGGGCGGAGAAGAGCTGCAAATTGGCGGAAAATATAATTTCTCTTATGACTTAAACAACTCCAACTCATTTGCAGGTGACTCTTCTGCAAAGCAGAGCAACAGCATCAGTGGTTACATCACTGTTGAGGTGATCGAAGTACTGGCAAACGGCAACCTCGTGATCCGCGGTGAGAAGTGGATGACGCTAAATACGGGTGATGAGTACATACGTTTAAGTGGCACTATTCGTCCGGATGATATTAATTTCGACAACACCATTGCATCAAATCGCGTTTCTAACGCAAGAATTCAGTACTCTGGCACTGGTTTGCAACAAGATATGCAAGAGCCAGGCTTCTTGGCACGATTCTTTAATGTAGCGCTATAACACGCCGTGCTGACGGCAATTTGACTGCAAGAGATAAGTAAGCATGAAAAAACTCCTTTTAGTACTGATGAGCGTTGCTCTGTTTTCTACCGTAGCCCAAGCCGCACGTATCAAAGACGTCGCGCAAGTGGCAGGTGTACGAAGCAACCAACTCGTGGGTTATGGTTTGGTTTCAGGCTTACCTGGTACGGGTGAAGCGAACCCGTTTACAGAGCAAAGTTTCGCCGCCATGCTGCAAAACTTCGGCATTCAGATGCCGCCGGGCACAAAGCCAAAAATTAAAAACGTTGCCGCAGTCATGGTTACGGCCGAATTGCCGCCTTTCTCTAAACCGGGTCAGCAAGTGGACGTGACTGTCTCTTCCATCGGAAGTGCTAAAAGTTTGCGTGGTGGCACCTTGCTGCAAACGTTCCTCAAAGGTCTCGACGGTCAAGTTTACGCGGTTGCTCAAGGTAACTTAGTAGTGAGCGGCTTCAGTGCTGAAGGCGCTGACGGTTCTAAAATCGTAGGTAACAATCCAACCGTTGGTCTTATCTCTAGTGGTGCGACAGTAGAGCGAGAAATTCCAAACCCATTTGGTCGTGGTGATTACATCACGTTCAACTTGCTTGAGTCAGACTTCACAACGGCTCAACGTATGGCGGATGCTGTAAACAACTTCCTTGGCCCACAAATGGCGAGCGCTGTTGACGCGACATCAGTGCGCGTGCGTGCTCCTCGTGACGTCAGCCAGCGTGTTGCGTTCTTATCGGCAATCGAAAACCTAGAGTTCGACCCAGCAGATGGTGCAGCCAAAATCATCGTTAACTCACGAACGGGCACCATCGTAATTGGTAAGCATGTGCGTCTTAAACCTGCAGCAGTAACGCATGGCGGCATGACGGTTGCGATCAAAGAAAACCTGAATGTTAGCCAACCTAACGGCTTTTCTGGTGGGCAAACCGTTGTCGTACCAGACTCGGATATCGAAGTCAGCGAAGAGCAGGGCAAGATGTTTAAGTTTGAGCCAGGCTTAACGTTGGATGACTTGGTCCGTGCAGTGAATCAAGTCGGCGCAGCGCCGTCGGATTTGATGGCTATCTTGCAAGCATTGAAACAAGCTGGTGCCATTGAAGGCCAGTTGATCATCATTTAATGGTTAGGAGGTAGGTATAATGAACAATCCTAACGACATTGGTTTTATTCATGACATCAGTTCGCTGGATACCTTGCGTCAAAAAGCAGTGAAGGAAGGTAAAGATGGCGAGCAAGAAGCACTGCGTGCAGCAGCTCGTCAGTTCGAATCTATTTTCACCTCCATGATGTTGAAATCCATGCGAGAAGCCAATGAGGGCTTTGAGTCCAACATGATGAACAGCCAAAACGAGAAGTTCTATCGACAAATGTTGGATGAACAGATGGCGAGTGAATTGAGTTCGTCTGGTTCAATGGGACTGGCCGATATGATTGTTAAGCAATTAACGGCTGGGCAAGGGAACGACAAAAAAGAAACGGCTATGCGTGATGCGGCAAACAATGCTGCGGAATATCGTCGTGTTGACCCGAAAAAAGCGCGCGAGATTGAACAGCGCTTGATTGAGTCTGGTCAGCTATCTCGACCAAGCAATGAACCCACTCGATTCGATTCACCAGAATCCTTTGTTAACTCGATGAAGCCATACGCGGAGAAAGCTGCGAAAGCCTTAGGTGTCGAGCCATCTCTGCTACTTGCGCAAGCCGCTTTGGAAACGGGGTGGGGACAAAAGGTCGTGAAGAACGCGCGTGGCAGCAGCAACAACTTATTTAATATCAAAGCAGATCGAAGCTGGCAGGGTGACAAAGTGACGACTCAAACTTTAGAGTTCCACGATAACACGCCAGTGAAAGAGACGGCAGCGTTTCGCTCCTACTCAAGTTACGAAGACAGCTTTAATGACTTTGTACGATTTTTGAATGACAACCCACGTTACGATACAGCATTGCAGCAACGCGGGAATTCAGAGTCGTTTATTCGCGGTATCCACAGTGCGGGTTACGCGACCGATCCGAATTACGCAGATAAAGTCCTGCAGGTGAAGGATAAAATCGAAAGTATGTAATGTCTCTGCGACAATTTATGACGTTCTCGAAGGCTTGCCATAGTGCAAGCCTTCACTTTATCTGAACATCTACGCCTTTCTATCACTTGGCACATCTTTTGCTTTTAATGTGTCTAGGTGATCGGTTTTGCCGATTTATATTTCGTTTTTGGGGGCATGTATGGCGTCAGATCTTCTGAATGTAGGTACTCAAAGTGTGCTTACTGCTCAGAGACAATTAAACACCACTGGTCATAACATTTCTAATGTTAATACAGAGGGTTATAGCCGTCAGTCTGTTATCCAAGGCACGAATGATCCGCGCATGTTTGGTGGTTCTACCTACGGCATGGGTGTGCATGTGGAAAATGTTCGCCGCTCGTGGGATCAGTTTGCCGTGAATGAACTGAACCTGTCGTCGACCAACAATGCCAACAAAACGGATACCCAAGACAATCTTGATATGCTCTCTAGCATGTTGAGCTCCGTGGCATCGAAGAAAATTCCTGAGAACCTGAATGAGTGGTTCGATGCGGTAAAAACCATGGCAGATACCCCGAACGATTTAGGGGCACGAAAAGTGGTATTGGAAAAGGCGAAAATCTTCTCTGATACATTAAATGACTTCCATGAAACCGTGCGACTGCAATCTGATGTCACCAATAAAAAATTGGATATGGGCATTGAGCGCGTTAACCAACTTGCGTTGGAAATTCGCGATATTCATCGACTGATGATGCGTACTCCCGGCCCACATAATGACCTGATGGATCAGCATGAAAAGCTGGTTACTGAGCTGTCAGAGTACACCAAAGTTACCGTAACCCCACGCAAAAATGCGGAAGGGTTTAATGTTCATATCGGCAATGGACACACTCTTGTTTCTGGCACGGAAGCAAGCCAGCTCAAAATGATCGATGGCTATCCGGATGTTCATCAAAGACGCTTAGCAATGGTGGAAGGGGATGGCATTAAAGCGATCAAGTCTGACGACATGGATGGCAAAATCGGCGCTTTGCTTGAAATGCGCGACAAACACATTCCACAACTGCAAGATGAAATGGGCCGTTTAGCGACGGGTTTCTCCTACAAAATTAATCAGCTGCAATCTCAAGGTCTGGATCTTAACGGTAAGATAGGTAAAGACGTATTTACCGACGTGAACTCTGAGCTGGTGGCAAAATCTCGAGTTTTTGCTGCGCCTGACTCTCAAGCTGATGTTGCGGTTTACATTGATGATATTTCAGCGATCAAAGGTGGTGAATATTCGCTACGTTATGATGGCGACCAGTATAGCGTGACAACACCGAAAGGTGAGCAAATGTCGTTGAACATTGATCAATCAGATTCTTCGTTTGTTCTGGATGGTATGAAAGTGCAAATCGGTGAAGGTCTTGCCGCTGGTGAGCGCGTATTATTGCGCCCAACACGAAGTGGCGCAGCCATCATCAAGATGGAAACCAATGATGTAAAAGCCATTGCCGCGCAAAGTTATGAAGCTTCAACCACTTTTGCTCAAGGTAACGCCAAGTTCAAAATTCGTGAGGCGGGGGATGTTAAAGAGTTTGAGGTCACCGTACAACCAGCCGACGAGAAACATGATAAGCCATGGTTAAAGATCACGGACAACAAAGGCAATTTGCTATCGGACAAATACTCATACCCGCTAGACAAAGATAACCCGATGATTGAAATCTCAGTGCCGAAAAGTCATCCGCTGTATAAAAATGGCGATGCGACTGTATTTGAGCTGAGCGAAGGTGCGCTGATGAATGACAAGTTCACCGCGAACTTGGTGCCTTCGGAAGGTGGTAATGGCAACTTGAGAAAAATGCAGAAGATCCAAACAGATAAGATGATGGACGGAAAATCCAGTACTTTGATCGATGTTTATCACAACCTCAATACCGAAGTCGGATTGAAATCTTCTACAGCAAACCGATTAGCCTCTGTCGCTCGCTTAGAGCATGAGGCGGCACAAGAGCGCGTTGCTTCTATCTCTGGCGTTAACCTCGATGAAGAAGCGGCCAACATGATGAAGTTTCAACAAGCGTACATGGCTTCATCACGTGTGATGCAAGCGGCGAATGATACCTTCAATACCATTTTACAACTGAGGTAAGGAGAAGAGATAAGTGCTAACCCGAATTTCTAGTTTCCATAACTATCAGTCCGTACAAAATGATCTGCGTCGTCAAGAGAATAAGGTTCACCACAACCAAGAGCAGCTTGCTTCAGGGAAAAAGTTACTGAAACCTAGTGACGACCCCCTCGCTGCGCATTACATCCAAAACATTAGTCAGCAACAAGAACAGCTACAACAATATCTTAGCTCGATAGTGTTGGTGCGTAATCGTCTAGAAAACCACGAAGTTAATATCGCCAATGCGGAGAATTTTGCCGACGAGTCGAAGCGCTTAACGATGGAGATGATTAACGGTGCCTTTTCTGCTGAAGACCGACAAGCAAAGAAGCGTGAGCTAGAAGAGATTGCGAACAACTTCCTTAACTTGGTGAACTCGCAAGATGAATCTGGTAACTACGTGTTTGCTGGCACTAAGCCAAAAAGCCAACCATTTTATCGCGATAAAGATGGTAGCGTGCAATACGCTGGGGACGATTATCAGCGCAAAATGAAAGTTTCTAGCATGCTTGAGATGCCAATGAACGATCCTGGCAGCAAGCTGTTTATGGAGATACCAAACCCATTTGGCGATTATCAGCCGAATTACGATCTACAAAACGGTTCTGAGTTGCTATTAAACAGAGCCACTAACGTTGATACGAAGGATGATGCGGCGTATCGCGTGACATTTGTCGATATGAATAACGGCAAATTTGGTTACCAATTAGAGCGTAACGGCAAAGTAGTGGATGCCGATGAGTTTTCTCCAGAGAAAGGGATTGAATACAAAGGCCTGAAAGTGCACGTAAAAGGCCAAATTACGCCTGGTGACAGCATTGAGATCGAAAAGCGGGCAGAGTTCAGCATTTTCGATACCTTCAAGGATGCAATGGCATGGTCAGACAAATCGGTTTCGGATACGTCGGCGACCGCCAAATTGCACCAAATGACAGAAGAATTCCACGCTGCTTTTATCCATTTGAATAAAGCGCGTACAGATGCCGGTGCTCGATTGAGTACGCTGGATATCCAAGAGCAAAATCATGAAGACTTTAATTTGTCTCTCGCAAAAGCGAAGAGCAACTTTGAGGACTTGGATTACTCTAAAGCCGTGATCGAGTTCAGTGAAAACTCGCGAGCGTTACAGGCATCGCAACAAGCATTCGGTAAGACCAAAGATCTAACGTTGTTTAACTACATCTAGTATGGCACTCATACACATTGTCTGATTTTGATGCCTTATGTGCAAAGCCTTAAGCGCGATAAGTCGGCGTAACCTGAGAGTCTGAGATGTCATGCGGCACGATTTTACCCAAAGCGGCAATGAGGCGGGAGGCAAGTCGGGCGGCAACAGGGCAGCGTTCAATACCCTTGGGCTAAGATGAGTCTGACAAACCTGAAATAGCTTAATGATAAAGCTAACTTATTGTTTATCTGATTCTTTTAAAAGTAGTTAAATAATTTACGCAAGTTGGCACACAAATTGTATTGAAAATATCAGAACAGATTTAGAGATTCTAAACCCTGCGTTTAAGGCAGATTTAGCAAGTAACTTTTACGGTCAGTGCTTATCCAAATGAGAGTAAAGCTGGCCGCTTCGCAAAATCTTGCGAACTCAACAGGAGAGCAAAATGGCTGTAACAGTTAGTACTAACGTCTCCGCGATGACCGCGCAGCGTTACCTAAACAAAGCGACTGATGAATTAAACACGTCGATGGAGCGCTTATCTTCAGGACATAAGATTAACAGTGCAAAAGATGATGCGGCAGGTCTACAGATCTCTAACCGCTTAACTGCACAGTCTCGTGGCCTAGATGTCGCAATGCGTAACGCGAACGATGGTATCTCGATTGCACAAACCGCTGAAGGTGCGATGAATGAGGCAACCTCTGTCATGCAACGAATGCGTGACCTTGCGATTCAATCATCGAACGGTACTAACTCTCCGGCTGAGCGTCAGGCGATCAACGAAGAGTCAATGGCATTGATTGACGAGCTAAACCGTATTGCAGAAACCACTTCATTTGGTGGTCGTCGTCTATTGAACGGCTCATTCGGTGAAGCGGCATTCCAGATTGGTGCGAGCTCAGGTGAAGCAATGATCATGGGACTCACCAGCATTCGTGCGGACGATACTCGCATGGGCGGTGTGACCTTCTTATCTGAGAACGGTAAAGATAAAAACTGGAGCGTTGACCCAGCTAAATCTGACTTGAAGATCACGCTACCAGGTATGGGTGAAGACGAAGACGGCAATGTTGATGATCTAGAAATCAACATTAATGCCAAAGCGGGCGACGACATCGAAGAGCTTGCCACTTACATTAATGGTCAGTCTGATATGATTAATGCGTCTGTAAGTGAAGATGGCAAGTTGCAAGTTTTTGTCGCGCATCCAAACGTTCAGGGTGAGATTTCTATTTCTGGTGGATTAGCATCTGAGCTTGGCCTGAGTGATGAACCTATCAGAACGTCAGTACAAGATATTGATATGACCACGGTACAAGGTTCTCAAAACGCGATTTCTGTGCTGGATTCGGCACTGAAATACGTAGACTCGCAACGTGCAGACTTAGGTGCGAAGCAAAACCGTTTGAGTCACAGCATCAACAACTTGGCGAATATCCAAGAAAACGTTGACGCATCGAACAGCCGAATTAAAGATACAGATTTTGCGAAAGAAACCACGCAAATGACCAAAGCACAAATTTTGCAACAAGCAGGAACATCGATTCTTGCTCAAGCGAAACAGTTGCCAAACTCTGCAATGTCACTATTGCAGTAGTTTACTTAGCCTGTGCTCAATACATTCAGACGTGGATGGGAATGCAGGCTTTTGGCAAGCAACTTTACAATAGAATGAGCGGCTCTCTCATCTCTCACCTGCCAATCATTTTCAATGTAAAGTTGCACTCGGTATGCCGGAAATGTGTTCATTTCTCTTGATCTCCACATAGGCTCTGGCGACCAACCTAGCCCCAGTTCTCTCAAAGGAAAAGGGGCTTTTTCTTTTCTAATTCTTACGTCTATCGTCTGCGAACTTATCTTCAATTGTTTCCTTTCGCTGGTTTTCTATACAATTTGGCCCTCTCGGCTCGATTTGTGGAAACTTGAGCACTTTTTCTTACTTTTCTTCAATTTTATTAGCTAAATCTCGCAATGTTATTTTTTTAAACTTTTTTCTAAAGCTTCTGAATTTGGTGTCGTTAATAGAGGTAACTTTGAGAGAACTACTTGGTTTTCCGAGACGTCGGAAACCGCTACATCGGAAAATCAATTGGAGAAATCACCATGGCAGTGAATGTAAACACAAACGTATCAGCGATGACCGCTCAGCGTTACCTAAACAACGCAAACTCAGCACAACAAACTTCTATGGAACGTTTGTCTTCAGGTTTCAAAATCAACAGCGCGAAAGACGACGCTGCGGGTCTTCAAATCTCGAACCGCTTGAACGTACAAAGCCGTGGCCTGGATGTGGCTGTTCGTAACGCGAACGACGGTATCTCGATTGCACAAACTGCTGAAGGTGCAATGAACGAGACCACTAACATTCTTCAACGTAT
>NZ_JAWOUH010000029.1:0-48896 GCF_033339295.1 Vibrio sp. 704
GCGGGGTGGAGCAGCTTGGTAGCTCGTCGGGCTCATAACCCGAAGGTCGTCGGTTCAAATCCGGCCCCCGCAACCAAATACAAGACGATAGATTGAGTACTTATTTAGTATACAATTGTTAAGTCGTCTACGGATGCGCCGCTTGATTCAACGCCTGCTTCTCGCAACCAATCACATCGCTCTTTTCATAATGCTGCGAAGCATGAATCCCCAAAAGCTAAACTTTTATCCGCATCATATGATGTCGGACGATTTCGTTTGTGTTTAAAACACGATATGAATCGGCTGACGTACAAGTATGATGAGGCTTCGCGTGTTTTATCTACTTTAATTAACAGAGTTATCCACATACGTCGTTCTGTGGATAAGTTGGTTGATAAAGTGTTTTTAGCTTGACTTTTTATGATGGGGAAGAAAGATCTTTTCTCTAAAGTGAAGTGGAAACAACAAAGAAATATCAATTAAATCTTTGTTATATAAAGAAAAAATAAGTTTTTTGTCGGATCGAGTACGTTAAAATACGATCATTAACTGGTATTTTTTTGATCCTAGTCATTTCTCCGAGCTGTGTTTAACTTTTTTCTGCTAGCTTGTTTTTCTTGAATCTCAAATTTTTTTCCACATTACAAAATTGAGAACAAGGTCATGAATTGAACATGCAAAAGTACTTTCAATCTCTTGCATATAGACTACGCTCTATGCGTCTCTCGGCAGTCCCTTCTCGACTATCCTTATTAAGCGTTGCTTTTTCGTCTCTATAGATGAATTACTCTCAGTGGGGAGTTGATTCAGTTGCTCTGTCAAAGCCCATTTAATGTGCTCATCAAGTAATTTATTTTCACCTTGCCGACTTTCCAGCGCATCTATGATTCGCTGACTATATTCTGCATTACCAAGTGCGACAGCGATGTTACGTAGCCACTGTATATGACCAATACGACGGATAGCGGAGCCTTCCATATTTTTTAGAAAAGTCGCTTCATCCCAGTTAAACATGTCGACGAGGTCAGGGTTTTTGAAACTGTCACGACGGTGGAAATCATCTTGCTCCGTTATGTCGGCGTAGCGGTTCCATGGGCAAACCAATTGACAGTCGTCACAACCATAAATGCGGTTACCCATTGGCTTTCGAAACTCTTCAGGAATCACGCCATCGAACTCGATGGTGAGATAAGAGATACAACGCCTGGCATCGACAACTTTGTCTTCAACGATGGCTTGTGTTGGGCATGATGTAATGCATGCTTTGCATTTACCGCACTGATCAACGCTTGGCTCATCTACGGGTAGTGGTAAGTCGATAAGTAGTTCACCTAAAAAGAACCACGATCCACAGTCTTGATCTAAAATCAGGGAATGTTTCCCGGTCCAACCTAAGCCCGCTTTTTGGGCGAGAGGTCGCTCTAATATTGGTGCGGAATCAACGAAAGGTCGGTAACCATATTGACCAACCTCTTGTTCAATAAGTTTGCCGAGCTTATTTAGCTGCTTTCTGACGAGCTTGTGATAATCACGCCCTAGTGCGTAGCGGCTAATATAGGCATGACTTTTATTCGCGAGGTTTGAAGCGAATTGAGCCTCTGGTGGCAGATAGTCCATCCGGACGCTGATAACACGAACGGTTCCCGGGAGTAGCTCATGGGGTCTAGCACGCATCATGCCGTGACGAGCCATCCAATCCATTGAGCCATGATAGCCTGCATCAAGCCATTTTTGTAGTGCTGCTTCATGTTCACTCAGATCAACGTCGCAGATCCCAACTTTTTGGAAGCCGAGTTCTTTTCCCCAAACTTTGATTTGTTGTGCGAGTTGTTCGTAGTTCATGTTAACCACCGGAATAAAGGGGGGCGGATCTTAACGGATCTCTGGCTTTGGTGCTACCCAGTTAGGTACGTTTTTGATGTTGTGAATACTGCTTATTGAAGTCATTTGCATATATTCTAAATCTAGGTCGATACTAAGATGATTAAGATACCGTTTATTGGATACTTTTTTCGCACATATGACATTTGAAAGCTTGTCTCTCAAAACCAACACGGTTTACTATTCCTGTTCTTTTGATTTTTATATAGTCAACGATCATTAGTTAGAGAAGCATCAATGAGCACGAAACAATTCAATTTAAAAGATGAGCATGAAACGGTTGCACTAGGCACCGCTCTGGCTCAGCTTTGTTCCCAGCAAACCACAATTTATCTGCATGGTGATTTGGGTGCAGGTAAAACAACCTTTAGTCGTGGTTTTGTCCGTGCTCTTGGTCATCAAGGTAACGTGAAAAGTCCAACTTATACTCTAGTCGAACCGTACCAGTTGGATCAGTGGCAAGTATATCACTTCGACCTTTATCGTCTTGCGGATCCTGAAGAGCTTGAGTTTATGGGGATTCGAGACTATTTCACAGACGATGCGATTTGCTTGGTTGAATGGCCTGAAAAAGGGCATGGCTTACTGCCACAACCGGATCTTGATGTAAACATTCGCTACCAAGGTGAGCAACGTGTAGCCGAACTAACAGCTAATAATGATTATGGTGTGCAGTTACTCAGTCGATTGGAGCTATGTTGAGTTTTTCAAATTTTAGAGTGGTGGCGACGTTTGTCGCCACTTTTCTCCTTCTCATCCCCAATTTAGCATTTGCTAACGTCGTTAAGAGTTTTCGAGTTTGGCCTTCACCTGATGAAACGCGTGTTGTCATCGATTTAGGCTCGGAAGCTGACTATTCCTATTTCTCTTTATCAGGGCCGGATCGCCTTGTCGTGGATTTAAAAAGCACGACGATGCAGGCCAAACTACCTGTTACTGTTACGGATAGCCCTGTTTTAAAACTGGTACGAAAAAGCTCGCCTCCAGAGAAGGGCACTTATCGTTTGGTGTTTGAACTAAAAAAGAGCGTTCAAGCGGAGTTATTTAAATTAAGCCCAACACCAGGTGGGCAGTATGGTCACCGCTTGGTGATTGATTTACCGCACGGTAAGAAGGCATCGACCTCTAAACCGAGTAAGCCAGCTGCGGCCAGCAAAGACATGAGCTCAGTTCAACGAGCTCAAGAAGTGTTAATTGTTATCGACCCTGGTCACGGTGGGGAAGACCCAGGCTCTATTGGCCCTTCACGTCGTAAGTACGAGAAAGATGCGGTATTGAGTATCTCAAGAAAAATTGCTGCTCAGCTCGATGCGACTCCTGGTATTAAAACGCGCATGACTCGTACGGGAGATTACTTTGTAAACTTAAACCGTCGTGTCGCGATTGCTCGTGAAAATGATGCACACTTACTGATCTCCATTCACGCTGATGCGTTTACCTCACCGAAGCCTCGCGGTGGTTCGGTCTTCGTACTAAATACTCGTCGTGCAAATACCGAAATTGCTCGTTGGGTCGAGAACCATGAGAAACAGTCTGAGTTATTGGGCGGCTCGGGTAATGCGTTCTTCACGAAGACAAAAGATCGTAATGTGAACCAAACTTTGCTGGACTTGCAGTTTAGTCACTCACAAAAAGAAGGCTATAAACTGGCAACAGAAATCCTAGGTGAGATGGGACGTGTTGCGCACCTGCATAACACCAAACCGATCAACACCAGCCTTGCGGTTTTACGCTCTCCACAGATTCCGTCTGTGCTAGTGGAAACGGGCTTTATTTCTAACCCAACAGAAGAGCGTTTACTGTTTCAACGAGCGCACCAAGATAAGTTAGCTCAGGCTATCACTAAGGCGGTCGTCAAGTACTTAAAAGATAACCCACCAGAGGGTACGGTGTTCTCGCCTTCAGCGAAGCCAATGGTACATATTGTAAAGCGTGGCGAGTCATTATCGGTGATCGCGAACAAATATGGGCTTAGCTCTAAAGCGCTGATGTCGGCAAACAACTTGAAGTCGACAGGCTTGGCAATTGGTCAGAAGCTCAACATTCCTTCTGCTGGTACGATTAAAGTGCCAAGTAAACCGATTACTGTTGAGACAGAAACCATTACGCACAAGGTTAAGTCTGGTGAGTTCTTAGGTAAGATTGCGAATCACTATAAAGTGAAGGTTTCAGATATCCGCCGAGAGAATAACTTGAAGTCAGATACCTTGTGGGTAGGGCAAAAGTTGAAGATAACGGTCGCGGTAAAAGATAAACCGATTCGTAAGCACAAGGTTTCTCGGGGTGAGTTCCTTGGCAAAATAGCGTCCAAATACGGCGTTAGCGTATCGAGCATTCGTAAAGCGAATAACTTACGCTCTGATCAGCTAGCGGTTGGGCAAGTCCTGATCATTCCAAACAAGTAGGTGAGCTTCTAACTCATTATGACGATTAAAATTTTGCCAGCCAGACTTGCAAACCAAATCGCCGCAGGGGAAGTGGTCGAAAGACCTGCTTCTGTGATTAAAGAGCTGGTTGAAAATAGTCTTGATTCTGGCGCAACTCGAATCGATATCGATATCGAGAAAGGAGGCGCAAAGCTGATTCGTGTTCGTGATAACGGAAAAGGTATCGCGAAAGATGAACTCGGCTTAGCGCTCAGTCGTCATGCGACATCTAAGATACATACCTTAGATGATCTCGAAGCCATTATGAGTCTAGGTTTTCGCGGTGAAGCGTTAGCCAGTATTAGCTCAGTCTCGCGTTTGACGCTCACGTCGCGTCCTGCGGCACAAGAAGAAGCCTGGAGTGCCTACTCCGAAGGGCGTGATATGCAGGTGAAGCTTAAGCCAGCAGCTCACCCGATTGGCACTACCGTTGAGGTGTTGGACTTATTTTTTAATACTCCAGCGCGTCGCAAGTTTCTTCGTACGGAGAAAACCGAATTTGCTCATATTGATGAGTTATTGAAACGCATTGCGTTAAGCCGCTTTGATGTCACCATCAATGTGCGTCATAACGGCAAGATCATCCGTCAATATCGCGCGGCGAAAAATCAGCTTCAAACCGAAAAGCGTATTGCTGCTGTCTGCGGTAATGCGTTTGTGCGGCATATGCTCAGAATCGAGCTTGAGCATCAAGGGTTAAAGTTACATGGGTGGATTACCACACCAGAGGGAGCAAGGCAGCAAAGCGATTTACAATATTGCTATGTGAATGGCCGAATGATGCGTGACAAATTAATCAATCACGCGATTCGTCAAAGCTATGAAATGAGCTTAAAGCCAGATCAGTTTGCTGCGTATGTGCTCTTTATTGAGCTAGATCCGCACCAAGTAGATGTGAATGTTCACCCTGCTAAGCATGAAGTGCGTTTCCACCAAGCTCGTTTGGTGCATGATTTCATCTATCAAGCTTTGACGGATGCACTTTCACAAAGCGCTGTGATTGATAAACCACAGGTGAATGAATCGGCATTTCATCGCGTGGAACCGACTGAATCCGAAGAGATTGAGCATTCGCCAGAGCCTGAAAAAGTACAAGAGCCAGCATCTTCACCAGTACCAGAGCGGGTTTATCAAGCGATAGAGAGTACACCGGCTTATCCTGGACGCAGTGATTATGAAGTGAAGCCTCGTAATAGCGGTCCTAGTGAAACCTCCGTGCGAGAGGCGCGCGTAGTGGAGTCATTCAAACGTAATGATTGGGTGGAATCCAAACCTGCACCAAAGCCAAGTCACAGTAAAGAGCGCCACGTAGAACCAGCGCCAACTAAACAAGAAGTACGCGCTTATCACGAGCTGTTGAAAACGCTAGAGTTTGAGGCTCAGGCAGTCACTCCAATAGCGCCCCAAACGATAACTTCGCACACATCAATGCCATCGATTACTGCATTAGGCAAAGCGCTGATGGTGGTCGATGAACAATTTGTTTTGATGAGCAGTGACAGTGGGGCGGCGTTAGTCTCGTTACCTAGAGCAGAATTTTATCGTGTAAAAGGCCAGCTTTCTCCAAGCGATGGTGCACTCAAGGCACAACCTCTGCTTGTTCCTCTATCTATTAAGTTAGAGGCCGAATTAGTGAGACTGGCCCAAGATTATCAACAAGATTTGGCATTGCTTGGTATTCAATTGAAAGCGAGAAACGAGCACGCCTTAATGGTGATGGGCGTCCCAGCTCCGCTGCGTCAACAAAACTTACAAAATTTAGTACCAGATCTGTTATCTTACGCGCAATCTTGTGTGAACGAAGGTATAGCAGCGGCTCAGATGCTGTCTGAGTTGATAGATTGGCTCGCATTACAGGTCACGACAGTGAAGAGTCACTATACTTTTTCTGAAGCCATTCAAATTATTGCGGAACTTGAACAGCTAAGACATGGTCAATTGCCATTAGAAGATACAAAATTCGTATCCGCTGTTGATTTCTCTGCCACGATAGCCAAATTAAAACCATGACAGATAAACTACCTTTGGCGCTATTTTTAATGGGGCCAACTGCATCAGGCAAAACTGAGCTGGCGATTCGTCTTCGTCAAAAATTTCCGATTGAGATCATCAGTGTTGATTCTGCTTTGATCTACAAAGGGATGGATATCGGTACGGCGAAACCGGATGAAAAAGAGTTAAGTTTGGCGCCTCATCGCTTGATAGATATTTTGGATCCAAGTGAATCTTACTCTGTCGCCGACTTTCGTCGAGATGCATTGAAAGCGATGGATGATATTGTTGCAGAAGGAAAAATTCCACTTCTTGTGGGTGGAACAATGCTGTATTACAAGGCGTTACTTGAAGGTTTATCACCACTTCCTGCTGCAAATCCTGAAATTCGTCAGCAAATTGAACAAGAGGCATTGACTAAAGGTTGGTCAGTGTTGCACGATGAACTCAAAGAGGTTGATCCTGTGTCAGCCGCGAGAATCCATCCCAATGATCCCCAACGTTTATCTCGGGCATTGGAAGTTTTTCGCATTTCAGGTAAAACTTTGACTGAATTGACTCAAACGAAAGGTGAAAGCCTACCATACCGAGTCAAGCAGTTTGCAATAGCTCCCAAGGATAGGGCAGAGCTTCACCGTCGGATTGAACTCCGTTTCGAGAAGATGATGGAAGCGGGCTTTGAAGAAGAAATGAAAGCGTTACATTCGCGAAAAGATCTTCACCCCGATCTTCCTTCCATACGATGCGTCGGTTACCGACAGATGTGGGAGTATTTAGATGGGGAGTGTACACGTGACGAAGCGGTATTTCGTGGCGTATGCGCGACTCGTCAATTGGCCAAGCGTCAAATCACCTGGTTACGCAGCTGGGATGATTTAACTTGGTTGGATAGCGAGAACATTGAACAGGCATTAGAAACGATGTCGGAAGCAATAGCATCTGATTGACATAGCTGTGTATAATGTGATCGTTTTTGCGTGAACGCACTCTCAAAGGATCTGTTGTTGGCGGTTTTTATACTATGCTGCTAATTACTTAGAGTGCATTTTTGATTCGTTTAGCTCAGATGCAAAAGCCGTATCTTTTGCATTGCACCACTAGCTAAATAATTACAACTACAAATTAAATAAGGAAAATAAAAATGGCTAAGGGGCAATCTCTACAAGACCCATTTCTAAACGCGCTACGTCGTGAGCGTATCCCGGTATCTATCTACCTTGTGAATGGTATTAAACTACAAGGTCAGATCGAATCATTCGATCAATTTGTGATCCTGCTGAAGAATACTGTTAACCAAATGGTGTACAAGCACGCGATCTCAACAGTTGTGCCGGCTCGTCCAGTGAGCCATCACAGCGGTGAACGTCCACAAGGTGAGCGTCCACAAGAGAAATCTGAAGATTAATTCTTCATCGAGTATTTTTAAAATAAGGAGTTGATTGCTTGTTTGACCGTTATGAATCCGGTGAGCGAGCCGTACTTGTTCATATCAACTTCACGCAAGAAGGTGAATGGGAAGATCTGGCTGAGTTCGAAATGCTGGTTTCTTCTGCTGGGGTAGAGGCGCTACAAGTGGTAACTGGTAGTCGTCAATCCCCACACCCGAAATACTATGTCGGAGAGGGTAAGGCCCAAGAGATTGCTACAGCGGTACAATCAACTGGTGCCGAAATTGTGATTTTTAATCACGCCCTCTCTCCTGCCCAAGAACGTAACCTCGAAGCACTGTGCCAATGTCGAGTTCTCGACCGCACTGGTCTTATTCTCGATATCTTTGCTCAACGAGCTCGAACACACGAAGGTAAGCTACAGGTAGAGCTGGCTCAACTTCGTCATATCTCTACTCGTTTGATTCGTGGTTGGACACACCTTGAAAGGCAGAAAGGTGGTATCGGTTTACGTGGCCCGGGTGAAACCCAGCTGGAAACCGACCGTCGCTTATTGCGTGACAGAATCAAAGCCATCCTGCGACGCTTAGACAAAGTAGCGAAGCAGCGTGAACAAGGGCGCCGCGCCCGAAATCGAGCTGAAATCCCAACGGTTTCACTTGTGGGTTACACCAACGCGGGTAAGTCGACACTCTTCAACCGTATTACAGAAGCTGGCGTGTACGCGGCTGATCAATTATTTGCTACTTTGGACCCGACTTTACGTAAGATAGAGTTAGCAGATGTTGGTCCTGCCATCTTGGCAGACACGGTTGGTTTTATTCGACATTTGCCACACGACTTGGTTGCGGCCTTCAAGGCAACCTTGCAGGAAACGCAAGAAGCTGACATTTTGTTACATGTTGTTGATGCCAGTGATGAGCGTTTTCGTGAGAATATTCAAGCTGTTCATGAAGTACTAGAAGAGATCGACGCGCATGAAGTGCCGACTCTGGTTGTCATGAACAAAATCGACAATCTAGATTCGCAGAAACCACGTATAGAACGAGACGAGGAAGGCGTACCTCGCGCAGTTTGGGTTTCAGCAATGGATGGGTTGGGCATTGATGTCCTGTTTGAGGCGCTGACGGAACGTCTGGCGTCACAAATGGTCGAGCATCAGTTGCGAATTCCTCCACAGTATCAAGGACGATTCCGTAGTACCTTCTTCCAAATGAAGTGTATTCAACGTGAGGAATATGACCAGGATGGTAACTTGTTGATCGATATTCGAATGCAGCAAGTAGATTGGTCTAGACTTGAAAAAAGAGAAGGGGCAGTTTTGACTGGCTTTATAGTCACTTAAAGGACTGCTACAGTATAACGTCATATCAAATGATGGAGCTTTCTAATGGCGTGGAATGAGCCTGGAAATAACAACGGCAACAATGGCCGCGATAATGACCCTTGGGGTAATAATAATCGTGGTGGCCAGCGTCCTGGTGGCCGAGATCAAGGTCCGCCAGATTTAGATGAAGTGTTCAACAAACTGAGTCAAAAGCTGGGCGGCAAGTTTGGTAAAAAAGGCGGCGGTGGTTCTCCAATCGGCGGCGGTGGTGGTAGTGCAATTGGCTTTGGCGTGATTGCTCTGATTGCTGTTGCAGTTTGGTTCTTCGCTGGTTTTTACACCATCGGTGAAGCAGAGCGTGGTGTTGTACTGCGTTTAGGTAAATACGATCGTATCGTAGACCCAGGTCTTAACTGGCGTCCTCGCTTTATTGATGAGTACGAAGCGGTAAACGTACAAGCGATTCGTTCACTACGTGCATCTGGTCTAATGCTGACCAAAGATGAAAACGTTGTAACAGTTGCGATGGATGTGCAGTACCGAGTGACTGACCCATACAAATACTTGTACCGTGTAACCAATGCAGACGACAGCTTGCGTCAAGCAACGGATTCTGCACTACGTGCAGTAATTGGTGACTCATTGATGGATAGCATTCTAACCAGTGGTCGTCAGCAAATTCGTCAAACTACGCAAGAAACACTGAACCAAATCATTGATAGCTATGATATGGGTCTGGTACTTGTTGATGTGAACTTCCAGTCTGCTCGTCCACCAGAGCAAGTGAAAGATGCGTTTGATGATGCAATCGCAGCACGTGAGGATGAAGAGCGTTTCATTCGTGAAGCTGAAGCATACAAGAACGAAATCTTGCCTAAGGCAACGGGTCGAGCAGAGCGTTTGAAGAAAGAAGCACAAGGTTACAATGAGCGTGTCACTAACGAGGCTCTTGGTCAGGTAGCACAGTTCGAAAAACTATTACCAGAATACCAAGCAGCGCCTGGTGTAACGCGTGATCGTCTGTACATTGACGCAATGGAAGAGGTGTACTCAAGTACTTCGAAAGTGTTGATTGACTCGGAATCAAGCGGCAATCTTCTTTACCTTCCAATTGATAAGTTGGCGGGACAAGAGGGTAAAGCAGATACCAAACGTAAATCGAAGTCATCTTCAACCTATGATCAAATTCAACTTGAGTCTGATCGTACACAAGAAGACACTTCGAACTCGCAGTCTCGTTCAACAGGTTCACGTCAAGGGAGATACTAAGAATGCGTAAGTTAATGATCCCTGTACTGGTAATCGCACTGGCATTAATGTTGATGTCTTTGTTTGTGATTCCTGAAGGTGAGCGCGGTATCGTGGTTCGATTTGGTCGTGTCTTGAAAGACAACAACGACATCACTCGAATTTACGAGCCTGGTCTGCATTTCAAGATGCCTTTGTTTGACCGTGTGAAACAACTTGATGCACGTATCCAAACAATGGATGGCCGTGCAGACCGTTTCGTAACGTCTGAGAAAAAAGACGTTATCATTGATACCTACGTGAAGTGGCGTATTGAAGATTTTGGTCGCTACTACCTCGCGACAGGCGGTGGTAACTCGCTAACGGCAGAGGCACTACTTGAGCGTAAAGTGACGGACGTGCTTCGTTCTGAAATCGGTGCTCGTGAAATCAAACAGATCGTATCTGGTCCACGTAACGATGATGTGCTACCAGAAGACGCAAGTGCCGATGTTGTCGCAACTGAAGCGGCTCGTGAGGCGCTTGAGATTGATGGTGAACGCGACCTAATCATGTCTGAAGTATTGAAAGACACGCGTGAAAGCGCAATGAAAGACTTGGGTGTTCGTGTCGTTGATTTCCGAATGAAGAAAATCAACCTGCCTGATGAAATCAGTGAGTCTATCTACCGTCGTATGCGTGCGGAGCGTGAGTCCGTTGCTCGTAAGCACCGTTCTCAAGGTCGTGAAAAAGCGGAAGTTATTCGTGCTCAAGCAGAACTAGAAGTAGCAACTATTCTAGCTGAAGCTGATAAAACTGCGCGTGTGACACGAGGTGAGGCGGATGCTGAAGCTGCGAAGATTTATGCTGAAGCGTACAACAAAGACCCTGAGTTCTTTAGCTTCCTACGCTCGCTACGTGCGTATGAGAAGTCCTTCAGCTCTAAGAGCGATATTCTGGTGCTTGATCCGAAGAGTGAGTTCTTCCAATACATGAACCAGTCGAAGGGCAGCATGGAGAAATAATCTCCGCTTCTCATTGAAATAAAAGGCTCCTTAGGGAGCCTTTTTTGTATCTGATGCTAAGTGCTAGCTCATCATGATGGCGATTACGGCTCCAGCAACTACTAGGCAGCCACCGATGCGTCGTAGCTGATTGTTGGGTTGTTCACTTAATTGAGCCACCATATTCCGCCAACCGTTAGGAGCAATCAGTGGCCCAATGCCTTCCACGATCAAGACGAGCCCAATCGCCAACCATATGGATTCAGACATAGCGCTTTCCAGTCGAATAGAGAAAGCTAAATACTATCAGTGATATGCTGATTTCAAAATGAACAAAGCGGCAAGATGACATTCTGGTAGCAACTCTGTGAACAAAAAATGACTGCAAGAAGCGTGATTCGGTGCTAGAATCCATTTTTAACTAGCAATCAGACTTGGAAAGATGGGAAATAACGTAGTCGTTCTAGGCACCCAATGGGGTGACGAAGGTAAAGGTAAAATCGTAGACCTTTTAACTGAAGATGCAAAATACGTGGTACGCTACCAAGGCGGTCACAACGCAGGTCACACTCTCGTAATTGACGGTGAAAAAACCGTTCTTCACTTAATTCCATCAGGTATCCTTCGCGATAACGTAAAATGTGTTATCGGTAACGGTGTTGTACTATCACCTGAAGCTCTACTTAAAGAAATGAAGCCTCTTGAAGAGCGCGGTATTCCAGTACGCGAGCGTCTTTTCATTTCTGAAGCATGTCCGCTAATTCTTCCTTACCACGTTGCAATGGACCA
The DNA here is from genome assembly GCF_033339295.1 of Vibrio sp. 704. NCBI lineage: Bacteria > Pseudomonadati > Pseudomonadota > Gammaproteobacteria > Vibrionales > Vibrionaceae > Vibrio > Vibrio sp. 704. Next base: position 12,017 of record NZ_JAWOUH010000029.1, read on the forward strand.
AGCTCGCGAAATCGCTCGCGGTAAAAAAGCTATCGGTACTACTGGTCGTGGTATCGGTCCAGCATACGAAGATAAAGTTGCTCGTCGCGGTCTACGCGTTGGCGACCTATTCGATATGGCGACTTTCGCAGAGAAGCTAAAAGAAGTCATGGAGTTCCATAACTTCCAACTAGTTAACTTCTACAAAGCGGAACCAGTAAGCTACGAAGAAGTACTTGAGCAAGCGAAAGGCTACGCTGAACTACTAACGTCAATGGTTATCGACGTAACTGACGAACTAGACGCAGCACGTAAGCGCGGCGACAAGATCATGTTCGAAGGTGCACAAGGTACACTACTTGATATCGACCACGGTACTTACCCGTACGTAACGTCTTCTAACACGACTGCTGGTGGTGTTGCTGCAGGTTCTGGTTTTGGTCCTCGTCACATCGGTTACATCTTGGGTATCGCAAAAGCGTACTGTACTCGCGTTGGTGCTGGTCCATTCCCGACTGAACTATACGACGGTTTAGATAAGCAAGATCCAATTGGTAAGCACTTAGGTGAAGTTGGCCACGAGTTCGGTGCGACAACTGGTCGTCTACGTCGTACAGGTTGGTTCGATGCTGTTGCTATGCGTCGTGCAATCCAAATCAACTCTGTATCTGGTTTCTGTCTAACTAAACTAGACGTACTAGATGGTCTAGAAGAGCTAAAAATCTGTACTGGTTACAAGATGGAAGATGGCTCTGTGCTAGAAGTTTCTCCGATGGCTGCTGAAGCATTCGAAAAAGCAACGCCAATCTACGAAACAATGCCTGGTTGGTCTGAGAACACATTTGGTGCTAAGTCACTAGATGCTCTACCACAAGCCGCTCTTGACTACATCAAGCGTATTGAAGAGCTAACTGGCGTTCCAGTAGACATCATCTCTACAGGTCCTGACCGTAACGAAACTATCATCAAAGTTCACCCATTCGAAGCTTAATTGATAGCCGTTAAAGATTGCAAAAGCCGACCTTCTGGTCGGCTTTTTTGTATCTGAACAAAAACAGCGTGACTCTCATATGGCAAGCTTTTGCCGCTGAGCCTAAATCAGAGGCAAAAATTGTCTAAAGCTTAGCTGTTTTTTGCCGATAAGGTTATCAAGCAGAGGAGATCCTTCACCGATCTTTGGTTTCTTAGATACCTTAAGGGTACGTTTATGAAGTTACGAACAGTGGCTGCTTCACTGTTGTTGACCTTGGTTGCTACCACAGTGAAAGCCAATGTTGCTGATGTGGGGGCACCAGTTCCGATCTATACCGAAGCAGAGCTGATAAAGCTTATTGAGCAAAATAAGCACTTACAACGTGTGCGCGCTGATAACTGCCAGCTGGTGGAGGATATCGTAGCTCGTGCGACTCGAATTAACTTACCCGCTTATGAATTTCTGTACGGAGATATGTTGGCTTGGGGGGTGTGTGTCGAGCAAGATGTCGAACTGGGTCTTTACTACATCGAAAATGCAGCGCATCAGGGGTTACCAGCTGCACTAGAGCAGATTGGCCGATACTATTCGCGTGGCACTTTAGTACAGCAAGATAAAGAACGTGCAATTCCATATTTGCGAGAAGCTGCGTCAATGGGAAACCTAAACGCGCGTATTCATCTGGCCGAGTTGCTTTTACGTGATTATGGCAGTCCACTCGATTACGAAGATGCGTATCGTTGGTTATATAACTCTGTCACAGCAGATAAGCGGCAGCATAAGCGCATAACTGTATTGAGAAACGGCCTTGAACAGCGCATGCCACAAAACGTTATTGCTCGAGCTAAACGGCGAGACACCTTTTGGTAACGCTTCAATATTGCAAACAACTTCATACAACAAAGCCCACGTCACGTGGGCTTTGTTGTTTTCCCGATAGTTGGTAGCGCTTAAACCACTTTGTGTGGACCGAAGCATTCGTAATGGAATTGCTCTTCTGGTACGCCAAGTTCTAATAGCTGTTTCGCTACGTGCTGCATAAATCCTACAGGACCACAGAAGTATACCTGCACGTTATCTTGCTTTAATGCAGCTTCAATTTCATACAGATTGACAAAGCCCGTGAAGTGGAAGTCTTCGCCTAGCTTGTCTTCTGCCGTTGGTTGGTTATACCAAACGAGCGCGTTCATATTTTCTTTTTCTGCAACGAGTTGGTTTACGTGTTGCTTGAAAGCATGCTGTTGGCCATTTTCTGTTGCATGAACCCAAGTTACAGGTGCTTGATGTGCTGAGAGACTTTCTAGCATTGACAGCGTTGGAGTAAGTCCCACACCAGCAGAAATTAGAACAACGGGTGTTTGTGGTTCGGCATCCATAAAGAAATCACCGGCAGGGGCCGCAAGCTGCACTTTTTCGCCAATGTTCAGGCTATCGTGCAGGTAGTTCGACACTTTTCCGCCTTCTTCACGTTTTACTGAGATACGGTAGGTGTTCTCTTGGACCGCAGAAGACAGGCTATATTGGCGAATTTCTTGGTTTTCTAACTGGTCACTGTTGATGTAGATGCCAAGGTATTGTCCCGGTTTATACGGCGCCACTTTTTGGCCATCGGTTGGCTTGAACACAAAGCTGCAAATGTGTTCGCTCTCAATCTTTTTATCGACTAATTCAAATTCGCGTAGACCGCGCCAGCCGCCTTCCAAAGCTTCATTTTGTTGGTAAATTTGTTCTTCGCGCTGAATAAATACATTCGCAAGTACGCCGTAAGCCTCAGCCCAAGCATCCAACACTTCTTGACCTGGATTAAAAAGCTCATCGATTGTCGCAAGTAAATGCTTACCAACGATTTGGTACTGATCTTCTGTGATCAAAAAGCTCGTGTGCTTATGCGCAATTTTCTCTACTGCGCCAAGCAGAGCTGGCAAATTTTCAATATTGGCAGCATAGGCACAGATAGCGTTGAATAATGCTTCACGCTGATCGCCGTTACGCTGGTTACTCATGTTAAAAATATCTTTCAACTCAGGGTTATGAGTAAACATACGCTCGTAAAAGTGCGCGGTCAGTTTTGGTCCTGTTTCGGCGATGAGTGGTGCGGTCGCTTTGACGATCTCGATAGTTTGATTGCTGAGCATAAGGGCTTCCTACTTTAAGTTGTATTTATAATGCATGTTTAAAGTTGTATCTCAAATGTATCTTTCGATCAAGAAAAGATTTACACTTTTATCGATAGCTCAAGTTTGGGGTTTTAGCATCACCAGCGGGTTATTGAGTCGCACTTTGGGAGAGAATATGCAGTTAACTAGTTTCACTGATTATGCGTTGAGAACCTTAATTTTCTTGGCTTCGTTGCCGGAAGATGAGTTAACCAGCATTACCGAAGTGACGGATTTATTTGGTGTGTCGCGCAACCATATGGTTAAAGTTATCAATCGGTTAGGGCAGTTGGGTTATGTCCATACCGTGCGCGGAAAAAACGGTGGTATCCGGCTGATGAAGCCAGCGTCTGAAATCACAGTCGGTGGTGTTGTGCGCGATTTAGAGCCGTTAGATTTAGTCAACTGTGGTGTGGATTTTTGCCATATTACCCCTGCTTGCCGCCTCAAAGATAAATTGGCGAAAGCAAAAAGTGCCTTTCTGGCGGAGTTGGATGACTGCACGATTGAATCCTTGCTCAGTGACAATTCTGAACTTTTGATCTTGCTGGCTCGTCCTTAACTCATTTGCATGCCTAGAGTCGATCTCGATCATTCTTTTTTCAAAGCAATTCTGTAGCTTATCGAGAGACTCAGATATACTAGCCATATACCTTCCTTGCTAGATAGGCGTGCCTATGTCAGACAATATTCCAAACGATCCTTTTGCAGATCGTGAATCCAAAAATTACGAAAATCCAATTCCAAGCCGAGAGTTTATCATCGAGTTTCTAGAGCAAGCGGGCGTTCCAATGAATCGTAACGACTTGTTTGAGGCACTAAAGCTTGAGGGCGAAGAGCAATACGAAGGGTTGCGTCGTCGGCTACGTGCGATGGAGCGAGATGGCCAACTGGTGTTTACCCGCCGTCAGTGCTATGCATTGCCTGAAAAACTTGAAATGGTGAAAGGTTACGTGATTGGTCATCGTGATGGCCATGGTTGGGTACGTCCAGAAGGCAGCGTCGGCAAGGATGATGATATTCTGTTACCGCACCATCAGATGAAGAACATCATCCACGGTGATTTTGTCTTAGTGCAACCGACAGACAACAGCAAGCGCGGCCGCCGTGAAGGACGTTTGGTGCGTGTGCTAGAGGAGCGCAATGATCAAATCGTTGGTCGTTTCTTCCTTGAATATGGATACTCCTATGTTGTCCCAGATGACTCGCGTATCAGCCAAGATATCCTGATCCCAAATGAGCACAAAGCGGGTGCACGCATGGGTAACGTAGTCGTAATTGAAATTACTGATCGTGGCTCACGCTCACGCGGCATGATGGGTAAAGTGGTTGAAGTCCTTGGTGAAAACATGGCACCAGGTATGGAAACACAAATTGCGATTCGTACACACCAAATCCCTCACGAATGGCCAGAAGCCGTCGATAAACAAATCGAAAACTTAGGCGAAGAAGTACCAGAAGAAGCCAAAGTTGGTCGTGTGGATCTACGTGATTTGCCACTAGTGACCATTGACGGCGAAGACGCACGAGACTTTGATGATGCCGTTTACTGTGAAAAGAACAAAGAAGGTGGTTGGCGTTTATGGGTAGCGATTGCTGACGTCAGTTACTACGTTCGTCCTGACTCTGCGTTGGACAAAGAAGCGATAAATCGTGGTAACTCAGTATATTTCCCGTCGCAAGTTGTGCCGATGTTGCCAGAAGTACTATCGAACGGCCTATGTTCGCTCAACCCGCAAGTAGATCGCTTGTGTATGGTGTGCGAAATGACCATTTCCGATACAGGTAAGCTGTCTGGTTACAAGCATTACGAGGCGGTGATGAACTCGCACGCTCGTCTCACATATAGCAAAGTGAGCGCGATTCTAGAAGGGGATGAAGAACTACGTGAGCGCTACCAGCCGCTTGTTTCTCATCTAGAAGAGTTGCACAAGATGTACAAAGTGCTGAAAGAAGCACGAGATCAACGCGGTGCAATCGAATTTGAAACCGTTGAAACCAAATTTATTTTCAATGCGGAACGTAAAATCGAAAGCATTGAGCCAGTAATTCGTAATGACGCGCATAAGATCATCGAAGAATGTATGATTTTAGCCAACATTGCTTCGGCATCGCTGGTAGAAAAAGCGAAAGAGCCCGCGCTTTATCGTATCCACGAATCTCCAGGTGAATTACGCCTGCAAGGTTTCCGTGACTTCTTAAGTGAACTTGGTCTTGAGCTAAAAGGTGGTTTAGAGCCTTCACCAACGGACTATGCTGATCTCGCACGTCAAATCTCCGGGCGTCAAGATCAAGAGTTGATTCAGACCATGCTGCTACGCTCAATGAAGCAAGCGGTATACAACGCAGATAACGCGGGGCACTTTGGGTTGGCATTGAAACGCTATGCGCACTTTACGTCGCCAATTCGTCGTTACCCTGACTTGTTACTTCACCGTGCAATCAAGTATCTGATTGCTAAAGAAGAAGGTCGTAATCAAGATCGCTGGACACCAACAGGTGGCTATCATTACTCGTTTGACGACATGGATTTTTACGGCGAACAATGTTCGATGACAGAGCGCCGTGCTGATGATGCAACACGTGATGTTGCGGATTGGCTAAAGTGTGAATATATGCAAGACCACGTCGGTGACGAACTAGACGGTGTTATTGCTAATGTCACTAGCTTTGGCTTCTTTGTACGTTTAACGGATTTGCACATCGATGGTTTGGTACATATTTCTACCCTTGCGAACGACTACTATCAATTTGACCCGATTGGTCAACGACTTATTGGTGAAAGTTTCGGTAACATCTACCGCTTAGGTGATGCAGTAAAAGTAAAAGTACTGGCTGTTAACCTCGATGATAAGCAAATTGACTTTGAATTGGTCGAAACAAGTCGTAAGCTACGCGGCGAAGGTAAGACTGCGAAGAAACGCGCAGCGGAAGCAAAACGCAAAGCGAAAGATAAAAAACGCGCTGCGACTCGCTCTTCATCGAAAGAAGGTGGCGCGGCTCGTGCAGTTCCTGCGATAGAGCCAACTAAACGCCCAGAAGAAACGGGTGCAACGAGTAAGCGTAATGGCCCAAAACGTGGTGACGCCGAAGGCAACGAGAAGCCTAAAGTGAAAAAAGCACGTAAAAAGAAGCCGCACAGTAAGCCGAAGAAAACCAAGCGCACTAAAAAAGAAGCGCAGTAGGTTGAAGCGCCAACTTAGTTCAAACTTGGTTGGCGCAGGCAATACGACCAGAACAACAGGTTAAACAATGAGTAACGAATTTATCTACGGCATTCACGCAGTGAAGGCGGTATTGGAGCGCGAACCAGAGCGTTTTATCGAGGCGTACGTTTTAAAAGGTCGTCAAGATGATCGCCTAATGCCAATCCTAAATGATCTTCAGGTTTGTGGTGTTTCTATTCAGCAGATGACACGTAAAACCTTGGATGACAAAGCGCGCGGTGCAAATCACCAAGGCATCATCGCTCGTGTGAAACCAGCGAAGCAGCTGAATGAGAACGATATAGATGACATCCTTGCAAAGCACGAATCACCACTGCTATTAGTGTTAGACGGCGTGACCGATCCACACAATCTTGGTGCGTGTTTACGTAACGCAGATGCGGCAGGTGCTGCGGCGATCATCGTACCGAAAGATCGTTCTGCGCCAATGAATGCGACGGTAAGTAAAGTGGCTTGTGGTGCAGCTGAAGTCGTGCCATTGATCCGAGTGACTAACTTGGCTCGTACTATGCGTACACTGCAAGAGCAAGGTATCTGGTTTGTTGGTACGGCGGGCGAAGCAACGCACGACATCTACCAAGCAAAACTGACTGGACCCCTTGCTATCGTAATGGGGGCAGAAGGTGACGGTATGCGTCGTCTGACTCGTGAAACCTGCGACGATTTGATTAAGATCCCAATGGCTGGTAGCGTTTCAAGCTTGAACGTATCTGTGGCATCCGGCATCTGTTTGTTTGAGGCAGTTCGTCAGCGTATTGCTGCAAAGTAACGACGAAACAAACAGTTACTGCCGAATCAGACATAATGATAAAAACAAAGGATGGGGTGCCATCCTTTGTCGTTTTCACCGATTTATAAATAAAAATCCTCAGGGAAGTTATGACTCAACAAGACATTAAATTCATCGCCTTCGATCTAGATGGCACTTTGCTTGATAGCGTGCCAGATCTAGCTGTCGCGGCAGACCAAGCAGTACAGGCGCTTGGCTTTCCATCGGTTTCAGAAGAACAAGTTCGTGATTACGTGGGTAACGGCGCAGACGTGCTTATTGGTCGCTCATTAAGCCAAAGCCTGACCATCAACCCAGAGCTGAGTGAAGAGCTTCGTGCTAAAGCGCGTGTATTGTTTGATGATTACTACGAGCAAAGCGGTCACAAGCTAAGTCATCTTTACCCAACGGTAAAAGAGACACTAGCAGAGCTGCACAAAGCGGGCTTTGTTATGGCGCTGGTGACCAACAAACCTTCAAAGTTTGTGCCTGACGTTTTGGAAAAGCACGACATCGCAAAATACTTCGTTGATGTCCTTGGCGGTGATGCATTCCCAGAGAAAAAACCAAACCCAGTAGCATTGAACTGGCTAATGGAAAAGCACCAAATCCAACCAAGTGAAATGCTGATGGTTGGCGACTCGAAAAACGACATTCTCGCAGCAAAGAATGCAGGCTGTGCCTCATTTGGTCTGACATATGGTTACAACCACGGTGAACCTATTTCAGCATCAAATCCAGATTTCGTCGCTGACAGTTTGGCAGAATTATTGGACGTTGTAGCGGTTTCTGCATAACGGCTACAAAAGAGCTTCCAAAATACTCGTTAATGAGTACACTGAGTAAACCGTGCACCTATTACTGCACGGTTTTTTTCATTTAATTAGATTAAGAAGTCAAAGGAATCATTCTAATGAGCAAACCCATTGTATTGAGTGGTGTTCAACCTTCAGGTGAACTAAGTATCGGTAACTACTTGGGTGCTCTACGTCAATGGCAGCAGATGCAAGACGATTATGATTGCCAATATTGTGTGGTAGACCTTCACGCGATTACGGTTCGTCAGGACCCTAAAGCGCTGCATGAAGCAACTCTAGACGCACTGGCAATTTGTCTGGCAGTTGGTGTTGACCCGAAGAAGAGCACGCTATTTGTTCAGTCACATGTACCAGAGCATGCTCAATTAGGTTGGCTTCTTAACTGCTACACTCAAATGGGTGAGCTGAGCCGTATGACTCAGTTTAAAGACAAATCGGCACGTTACGCGAATGACGTAAACGTCGGTCTATTTGACTACCCGGTGTTGATGGCGGCTGACATTTTGCTTTACGGTGCACACCAAGTACCTGTAGGCAGTGACCAGAAGCAACATCTAGAATTAGCGCGCGATATCGCAACGCGTTTCAACAATATTTACTCGCCAGAGCAGCCAATCTTCCAAGTTCCAGAGCCTTACATTCCGACAGTAAATGCGCGTGTAATGAGCCTTCAAGACGCAACGAAGAAGATGTCTAAATCTGATGACAACCGTAAGAACGTTATCACGCTGCTGGAAGAGCCTAAGTCGATCCTTAAGAAGATCAACAAAGCGCAAACTGACACAGAAACGCCACCTCGTATCGCTCACGATTGGGACAACAAGGCAGGTATCTCTAACCTAATGGGTCTGTACTCTGCGGCAACAGGTATGAGCTTTGAAGAGATTGAAGCGAAATACCAAGGCGTAGAAATGTATGGCCCATTTAAGAAAGATGTTGGTGAAGCTCTAGTTACTATGCTTGAGCCTATTCAAGCTGAATACCACCGTATCCGTGCTGACCGCGCTTACATGAACGAAGTGATGAAGCAAGGCGCTGAGAAAGCATCGGCACGTGCGGCTGAAACGCTTAAGAAAGCATACGAAGCAGTAGGTTTTGTAGCTCGCCCATAGTCGGCTAAGAACAAATACGAAAAAGCTCCACTTTGGTGGAGCTTTTTTATGCCTGTATTATTGAAATGGCGTGTCTTTCATACAGCGTTCCATGTCGTAATATTCAACACGTCCTCGAGCCCCTAGAAAGGCAGACTTCACAACCATGCCTCTATCAATGAAGTAACTAAGCTGTACGCATGATATATCGTAGCTCAGTTCTTTAATTCTCGCTGGAATCCAGTAGGTTCCTGGCGTTCTTAGACGCTGAGTAAAGGTAATAACACCCTCGTCACTGACTTCTAGCTCTTCAATACCATCCAGTTCATTTTTGGCTGATTCGATGATGTCTTGATTCGCGGTAGGTTGAAGTGGCTCACTGGCGGTCAACTGACACCCCGCTATTAAGCTAAGTAGGGAGAGAGCTAGCACACTGCGTTGAATTTTTTTCATTTGTCGTTCCTGGGTTTACAGCTAATGAGATCTTATTGTCTCGCGCAGGTGTTATATCTTTTGTGTATGTTTTTGGCTAGTGAGTAATGAAAAGTTATTGAATAAATCATGAAAACTTTGAAGTATGAGGGGCCTGTAAAAGAGAGAGCGAAGCGAGTAATAGATTCTTGGGCTTGAACAGTGATACAAGTGAAAATTAAAGCATTCTAAATTAGTGACTAATTATATTTTTTATTTGTAACAGGAATGGTTGGGTTAATAAGCAACTCAACAAGTGATGTATTTTCTACTCCTTAACATGAAGTGAAAAAGTAAACTGAGTAATCAATCTAAATTCTGACTTGTTTATCAATAGCGCTCTGTATTTATTACAAAAAATGTTTGAATGGGATGCTCTGGCATATTTTCTTATATTCACATGTGATTCATTTCACGGCTTTAATTACTCATTCTTATTTATTTCATAAATAAACCTGATAGTAGACGCAAATGGCAGGCTCTAACCAGAGCTAAGTTTGCATTTACATAAATATCAGGTATGACAATGGACACGTTAATCAAACCCTCAATACTCGCATTAACCATCGCCAGTGCACTTAGTGCAAACGCGAACGCAGAGATTATTATTTCCCAATACGTAGAAGGCGGCGCTTATAATAAAGCGGTAGAGATCGCTAATACGGGTGATACTGCGGTGACACTCACTGGCTACGAGTTGGCGAAATCATCAAACGGTGGTGGTACTTGGGGTAGCACATTCGACCTTAGCCAAGTGACGCTACAAGCTAACCAAGTGTATGTACTGGCGCATGGTGACGCGAGCGATACCATCAAAGCTGTCTCGGATATCACAGATAAAAGCGTTGCGAACTTTAACGGTGACGACCCGATCGCACTGCTTAAAGATGGTGAAGTGCACGACATCATCGGTGTGATGGGTGACGTAGATTTTGGTAAAGACACCACATTAGTTCGTAACAGTGATGCACTAACCCCTTCTGCTACTTATGATGCATCTCAGTGGACGGCATTTGAGAAAGACAACATTGACGGCCTTGGTGAGCTAAATGCGACTGAGCCACCAGCACCATTCGCTTGTGAAGTCGACGGTCAGCAACCTAACTTCACTACCATCCAAGATATTCAAGGTGAAGGCGATACGTCTCCATTCATTGATGGTTACCCATACATTACTGACGAAGATCATTTCGTAACGGGTGTCGTGACTGCTGTTACCACTGGCCTAACCAAAGGTTTCTACCTACAAGCATTAGAAAGCGACAACAACGACAAGACCTCAGAAGGCTTGTTCATTCATACTGACGCGGCAGACACGGCGCTGAAAGCTGGTGACGTTGTTTGTGTGAAAGGTAAAGTTCAAGAGTATTACAGCAATACTCAGCTTGCTTCTGATGCTAACAGCTATGTGAAAACAGGCACCTCTGAAACCTCTCGAGTTACCGATCTTGTTATCAAAGAAGGTGAGACACTACGTGATGCGCTTGAGCGTCATGAAGGGATGCAAGTTGAGTTGACCTCGGCAAGTGACTTGTTTGTAACTCGCAACTTCTCTTACGACTACGATTCACGTCGTAACAATATGATGCTCTCTCATGAAGCGCCATTGTTAAAGCCGACTCAATTACACGCGGCAGAGAGCGATGCAGCCGTTGAGCTAGCAAAAGACAACGCAGCAAACCGCGTATACCTAGAATCAGATGGCAAAGCACCAAACGGCCAAATCCCATACTACCCAGATTTTGCTAAAGATGCAGACCAAGATGGCTCTTCAGAGCAGCACATTCGCCTTGGTTCTCGAGTAGAAGGTCTTCAGGGTGTCGTGGCTTACAGCTACAACGAATACCGCCTGATTGCGACCAATGAAGTCGATAACACCAACTTTGTGACTTCAGGTGAAGGCTTCGATGTGGCTCGTAAAGATGCCCCAGCGATTGCGAACTCAGATTTGCGTATTGCAAGCTTCAACGTACTGAACTACTTCAACTCCGTGGCTGACAGTGGCCATGAAAACCCAACCGGACAAAACCGTGGTGCGACTAACCTAGATGAGTTCCTGATCCAACAAGCGAAAATCGTTGCGGCGATGAACAAGATGGACGCTGACATCATTGGTTTGATGGAAGTGGAAAACAACGGCTTTGGTGATGGCAGTGCTATCCAAAACTTAGTTGATGCCCTAAATGCTGAGATTGATGACGCTGAAGCTCATTACACGTATGTCGAAATCGAAGAGCAAGACAAATACCAAGACGAATACTTTGGCAGTGATGCGATCATGGTGGCGATTTTATATCGTGCTAACGCAGTAACGCCAAAAGACGCTGCAAAAGTGATCATCACGCCAGAGCAGCACATTGCAGAAAACACAATTACTCGTAAAGAGGGCACAGAAAGTAACCCTGCTTACGATAAGTACCAACGCCATAGTCTACTTCAGACCTTTACGGTGAAAGAGACGGGTGAAGATTTGTCTATTGTCGTAAACCACTTTAAGTCGAAAGGCTCTGAGTGTATTGAAGAGTGGATTGCTGGTGTAGAAGATTCTGAGCCAGCGGATCTGCAAGGCAACTGTAACAACTTCCGCGTTTCTGCTGCGCACGCAGTGGGTGAAGCGTTGAAAGAGGTGAAAGGCGATGTATTGCTCATGGGCGACCTCAATGCTTATGGCATGGAAGACCCACTTCTGACACTGACTGATTACTCGAAAGAGAAATACGGCCGTGACATTTATACTGCTGCTTACACAACCATTGGTGATGGTGAACTTCAAGTAGAGAAGACCAAAATTGAAAAAGGTTACGGTCTGCACAATTTAAACACGTTGCTGCACGGCACTGATACGTTTTCTTACACCTATTCGGGCGAGCTGGGTAATTTGGACCACGCATTGGCAAGCAGCAGCCTAGCGCAAAAAGTGGTAGCAATTGAAGATTGGCACATCAACTCACTAGAGAGTAACTTGTTCGAATACAGCAGCAAGTACACAGGTGATATGCCGAAGTACAAAGATGCGTTCTCTGCCTCTGACCACGATCCAGTGATCATCGCGATTGATTTACCAGATACAGATATCGATCTACCAAGCTCAGGTGAAAACCTAGCAGTGGAAGTTCGTCTACCACCAAACGCAGTTGTCGGTGATATCGTGACGGTAAGCCTAACGGAAGCAACTCAAGCGGCGTCGTCAACGTCTGATACTGATGATTACGAAGCGAGTGCAACTCTGACACAAACAGACATTGATGCTCGTAGCGTGAGTGTGGAATTCGACAAAGCACCAACGGAAGGTCAGTACGTTCTAGAAGAGAAAGTGACAGATTCTACCGGTAACACGGTTAAGTTCAGTGATTCTCGCGATGTTACGCTAGAGCCGTCGAGCACTAACCCATCAGACGATGATGATGATGGTGGTTCATTTGGCTTTGGCGCGCTATTTGCGCTGCTAGGTCTCGGCTTATTCCGTCGTCGCCGCTAAGCGAATTTACTTCCTGACAAACAGTTCCTAAATAGCTGTAAAGACCAAAGGCCAGCCTATGCTGGCCTTTTTATTCAGCAAAAACTTGCCTTTCTTGCTTGGTATAGCAAAATACCGCCCTTGATTGTCACGAACGTGGCGATTCACTACGTAAGCATTGCCAAAACGGATTGGAGCAACCGACCCTTTATGTTGTTGATCATCGATAACTACGACTCTTTTACCTACAACCTTTACCAATACTTCTGCGAGCTTGGTGCAGACGTAAAGGTGGTGCGTAACGATGAAATCGATATCCAAGGCATTGAGGCGCTCAACCCAACTCATTTGGTGATCTCGCCAGGGCCATGTACGCCGAACGAAGCAGGTATTTCACTGAAAGCGATAGAACACTTCGCTGGTAAGTTGCCGATCCTAGGAGTTTGTCTTGGTCATCAGGCGATTGCACAAGTGTTTGGAGGGGAAGTGGTACGTGCTCGACAAGTGATGCACGGCAAGACCTCACCAATTCGTCACAACGGTCGCAGTGTGTTTAAAAATCTGAATAACCCACTCACGGTAACCCGTTATCACTCTCTTGTGGTGAAAAACGGTACTTTACCCGACGTGTTTGAACTGACCGCATGGACAGAACTGCCTGACGGAAGCATGGATGAAATAATGGGTTACCAACATAAAACCTTGCCAATTGATGCGGTGCAGTTCCACCCAGAATCAATCAAAACTGAGCAAGGTCACGAGTTGCTTGCGAACTTTTTAGCACGCAAAGCGATCTGATCGCGATCACTTTTCTTAACAAATCATTCATCTTTTTGCTGAGGTGAGCGGATTGCAAAACTATGCGATTCTCTCGAGTCTCTTTGTCTATTCATGTCTTTTTAAACCTTCTATCCCCTGTATTACATAACATTTATAAAAAATCACTTCTCTATTTTACTTTCTTGATGCATAAATAGTCATAAGCAGTGATTAATGGAAGTTGCTTTCGAGAACGAAAAGAATAAATCACTATTGAAATGGTTAATTAAATGTAAATACAATGCCGCAATAGCTTAAATGCAAAACATTATTTGCTGGCAAAGAGAGCCGGTTAAATTCGCTTATCTGCTACGCATGCGGTATCAAGAAGGAATGTGCAATGACAACGGAAATTAAAGTAGAGCGCGGTTTATTCGATGAGGTAATGGTACCTTGCTATAACCCGATGGAAATGATCCCTGTTAAAGGTGAAGGTTCACGTGTTTGGGATCAGGAAGGTAATGAATACATCGACTTTGCTGGTGGTATTGCAGTGAGCTGTCTTGGCCATTGTCATCCAGTAATGGTAAACGCGCTAACAGAGCAAGCTAACAAGCTTTGGCACTTAAGTAACGTTATGACGAACGAACCAGCCCTTCGTCTGGCGAAAAAGCTAACAGAAGTGAGTTTTGCTGAGCGAGTGTTCTTTGCTAACTCTGGCGCAGAAGCAAACGAAGCCGCTTTGAAGCTGGCACGTCGTTATGCAGCAGACGTTCATGGCACTGAGAAATCTGAAATCATTGCATTCAAACAAGGTTTCCACGGTCGTACATTCTTTACCGTAACGGTTGGTGGCCAAGCGGCATACTCTGACGGCTTCGGTCCTAAGCCAGGCGACGTGACACACCTTCCTTACAACGATATCGAAGCTTTACAAGCACACATGTCTGATCGTACTTGTGCGGTCATGATGGAGCCACTACAAGGTGAAGGCGGCATCGTGCCACCAACGCCTGAGTTCGCTCAAGCGGTTCGCGAGCTGTGTGACAAACACAACGCCTTACTGATCTTCGATGAAGTGCAAACTGGTAATGGCCGTACAGGTAACTTCTACGCTTACCAAGGTTTAGGTATCACGCCAGATATTCTAAGTACTGCGAAATCACTTGGTGGCGGTTTCCCAATCGGTGCAATGCTAACGACAGCAAAATTGGCAGAGCACATGAAAGTGGGCACTCACGGTTCTACATATGGCGGTAACCCACTAGCGTGTGCGGTTGCAGAAGCGGTTGTAAATGAAGTTACTAAGCCAGAGGTGTTGGCTGGTGTGCTAGAACGCGAAGCAATGTTTCGTGAAGGTCTAGAGAAGATCAACGCGAAGTACAACATCTTCTCAGAAGTGCGCGGTCAAGGCCTATTACTTGGCGCTGCACTAAATGAAGAATGGCAAGGCCGTGCGCGTGACGTGCTGGTTGCTGCAGGTAAACAAGGTCTCATGGTATTGGTTGCGGGTGCCAATGTCGTACGTTTCACACCATCACTCGTTATCACACAACAAGAAATTGAAGAAGGCTTGGCGAAACTGGATAAAGCGATCGCGACTTTAGTTTAAGCGCGATATCAGTTTAAACGTCAACGCAGACACCCCCGTCAAGGATCTCTGATGGGGGAATTGTTCCTACAATATAGTTAGGATCTTCTTGCATCTGGAGGGAGTATTGATGCTAGTAGTTCGCCCTATCGCGATGTCGGATTACGACGCACTGCACACTTGTGCGGTGGAGTCTGGTCACGGATTTACATCTCTACCGGTTAACGAAGAACTGTTAACCAATCGAATCAAACATTCAGAGTACAGCTTTGGTAAGCCAGATGTGGCAGAACCAGGCGATGAAGGCTACCTGATGGTTGGCTTTGACTCTGAAACGGGTGAGGTTGCGGGTACCACCGGAATCGAAGCATCTATCGGCTGGGATGTCCCATTTTACTCATATCACATTAGTAAAGTCGTGCACTCGTCGCCAAAGCTTGGCGTTAACAACGTCGTTAAACTGCTTACTTTTGGTAATAACTACACGGGTAACAGCGAAATTTGTACCTTGTTCTTGCGTGAGAAATTCCGCCAAGGTCTGAATGGTCGTCTAATGTCGAAGTGTCGTTTCCTAATGATGGCAGAGCACCCAGAGCGCTTCTCTGAAACGATCTTTGCGGAGATGCGTGGCGTTTCAGACGACGAGGGTAATTCACCATTCTGGCAATGGCTTCAAGAGCATTTCTTCTCTATCGATTTCACGCTTGCAGATTACCTGACAGGTATCGGCAAGAAAGGCTTTATCGCCGACTTGATGCCGAAACTGCCTATTTACATCAACCTGCTCAGCCCAGAAGCGCAAGCCGTGATTGGTCAAGTACATGACAACACGCGTCCAGCGCTGAAGCTGCTTGAGCGTGAAGGTTTTACCAACCGAGGCTACGTCGACATCTTCGATGGTGGCCCAACGGTTGAGTGTGATCTGCGTAATATTGAGTCGGTACGTCATTCATTCCGCGCGCAAGTCAAAATCTCTGAACATTCCAGCACACAAGACTTCTTGATGTGTAATTCATCTTTCGAGAACTTCCGTGCGACAGTCACTAAGGCGGCGTATGACGCAGAGACACAGAGCGTAATGATCGCACCAGACGTTGCGGATGCACTTTCGGTTGAAGAAGGGGATTTCGTTCGCCTTCTTCCGCAGTAACAGACGACAGAATTTAAGGATAGAAACAATGACACATTGGATTGCAGGTGAATGGGTACAAGGTCAGGGTGAAGCATTTACGTCTCTGTCGCCGTACAACCAAGAAGTGATCTGGCAAGGCAAAGGTGCAACGGCAGAGCAGGTGAACCAGGCGGTATCTGCAGCGCGTGAAGCGTTTATTGACTGGAAAAAGCGCCCATTTTCAGAGCGTGAGGCAATCGTGTTGGCTTTTGCGGAGAAAGTAAAAGAGAACAGCGAAAAAATCGCCGAAGTGATTGCCAAAGAAACCGGTAAGCCGATTTGGGAAACGCGCACTGAAGCAGCAGCCATGGCAGGTAAAATTGCCATTTCGATTCGCGCTTATCATGACCGCACTGGTGAGGTGAGCCGTGAAGCAGCAGGCAACCAAATCGTATTGCGCCACCGCCCATTGGGCGTGATGGCGGTGTTTGGTCCTTACAACTTCCCAGGCCACCTACCAAATGGTCACATTGTGCCTGCGCTACTGGCTGGTAACACGGTAGTCTTCAAACCGTCTGAGCAAACGCCATGGACGGGTGAATTGGCAATGAAGCTATGGGAAGAAGCCGGTCTGCCGAAAGGCGTGATTAACCTTGTCCAAGGCGCGAAAGAAACTGGTATCGCCCTCGCTGACGCTAAAGGCATTGATGGCGTACTGTTTACGGGTAGCGCGAATACGGGGCATGTATTACACCGTCAATTTGCTGGTCAACCGGGCAAGATGCTCGCACTAGAAATGGGGGGTAATAACCCGATGGTGATCTCTGATAAATACGGTGATTTGGATGCCACGGTTTATACCATCATCCAGTCAGCGTTTATCAGTGCTGGGCAGCGTTGTACGTGTGCTCGTCGTTTGTATGTACCATTGGGTGAAAAAGGCGATGCGCTTATCACCAAGCTCGTTGAAGCGACACGCAATATTCGCGTAGACCAACCATTTGCAGAACCTGCGCCATTTATGGGACCGCAAATTTCGGTCGCGGCAGCCAAGTTTATTCTTGATGCACAAGCTAATCTACAGTCTCTTGGCGGTGAAAGCTTGATTGAAGCGAAAGCAGGAGAGGCGGCGTTTGTTTCTCCAGGCATCATTGATGTAACGAACATTGCTGAGTTACCAGATGAAGAGTACTTCGGCCCACTTCTGCAAGTGGTGCGCTACGAAGGATTAGACAAAGCCGTGGCGCTAGCAAACGATACGCGCTTTGGCTTATCTGCTGGTTTGGTTTCAACCGACGACCAAGAATGGGAATACTTCGTTGACCACATTCGTGCAGGTATCGTGAACCGTAACCGCCAGCTCACTGGTGCAAGCGGTGATGCGCCATTTGGTGGTCCGGGGGCGTCGGGTAACTTGCGCCCAAGCGCTTACTACGCAGCAGATTACTGTGCGTACCCAATGGCATCAATGGAAGGTCAAGAGACTGTCTTGCCTGCAACATTGAGTCCAGGTGTAGCGCTATAAGTTTTAATAATAGAGTCGCAACTATGCATTGCGGCTCACCTTGCCGGCGCATCATTTAGGTATGGGTTGTAGTGATCGTTGGCAGAACACGAAAAGTGAGCAAAGACTCGGAAAAGCGTGTTGACTGACTGGCATTTACCGTCACAGGTTGATGGTTGCTCGTTCATTATTCTGGACAACTTTTGTTGTGAACGAGCAGCCAACTTCCGCTTACCTTTAAACTCTACATCTCGTAACAAGGAGTCGTTATGACGCCCGATGTGTTATTTGAATCGCTATGGCAAGATTACATTCAACGTCTTTGCCCTTCGGCGGCTAAAGTGCATCAGCTGCTTCAAGAAGATGAGCCTCTGATTAATGATCATATAGCTTTACGTACCTTCAATATCGCGCCTCTTGGTATTGAAACTCTAGCTAAGCCATTTGTAGCTATTGGTTACAAGGCGTGTGGTGATTACGTTTTCGAAAGCAAAAAGCTGATTGCTAAGCACTATGAGCACCCAGATCCGAAGCAACCTAAAGTATTTATTAGTGAGCTAAAAGTTGAAGAGTGCTCGCCTGAGCTACAAGAGATTGTGAAAAATTTGGTGGCACAAGTCGATGCTGACAAGCTGAACGATAGCGCATTCTTACATGGTGGACGCTTGTGGGATTTAAGCTTTGCTGATTACCAAACGTTGGCTAAAGAAAGTGAGTACGCATCTTGGCTTGCGGCGCATGGTTACGGAGCAAACCACTTCACGGTGAGCGTTAACCAACTCAATGAATATGAAGAAGTGAAGCAGGTAAACGATCATCTGCGTACCGCTGGGTTTACCATTAATGAAAATGGTGGTGAAGTGAAGGGCACTCCTGAGGTGTTGCTAGAGCAGTCATCGACCATGGCAGATAAAGTAGCGGTTCGTTTTAGCGAAGGCACTGAAATTATCCCTGGCGGGTTTTATGAATTTGCTAAGCGCTATCCGATGGAAAATGGTGATTTGTACCCAGGTTTCGTGGCCGCTTCAGCTGACAAAATCTTTGAAAGTACGAATGGCTAAGTTTTAGGGTTAACCTGTTAAGCTTACTCATTAGTGTTCGCTGCACCCTATCTCATTTGGTCATGAGTAAATAAAAAGCCACCAATGTTGCCATTGGTGGCTTTTATAATTTTGTTCGTGTCACTCTAGTTCGAGATTAACGAGTACCGTAAACCACGATGGTTTTACCGTGAGCAGAGATTAGGTTCTGCTCTTCTAGCATCTTCAAGATACGACCCACTGTCTCACGAGAACAGCCAACAATTTGACCGATTTCTTGACGAGTGATCTTGATTTGCATGCCGTCTGGGTGAGTCATTGCGTCTGGTTGTTTTGCAAGGTTCAGAAGCGTCTGAGCGATACGACCAGTTACGTCTAGGAACGCCAGGTCACCTACTTTTTGGCTAGTTACTTGAAGACGACGAGCCATCTGCGCAGAAAGGCGCATTAGGATGTCTGGGTTTACTTGGATAAGCTGACGGAACTTCTTGAAAGAAATTTCAGCAACTTCACAAGGAGATTTAGCACGAACCCAAGCTGTGCGCTCTTGGTCTTCCTCGAATAGACCAAGTTCACCAATAAAGTCTCCTTGGTTTAGGTAAGAAAGGATCATCTCCTTACCTTCTTCGTCTTTGATAAGAACCGCAACAGAACCTTTAACGATGTAGTACAAAGTTTCTGCCTTTTCGCCCGCGTGAATTAGCGTGCTCTTTGAAGGGTACTTATGAATATGACAGTGTGAAAGAAACCACTCTAATGTTGGGTCGGTTTGAGGTTTACCTAGAACCATAATATCTCACTTCCTCTGCAGGGTACGCTTGCGCTATCCATATTTTAGCTAAGCCTGAATTAGGCCTACTAGAATAAGAGCACTTTTTATATGCTGCAAGCTCTCTTGTGTTTCGGTAAGAAATAGTATCCTTTTTCGAAAACGATTTCTTGATTTTAATCGTGCCATGATTGAGATTTTGTAAGCAAAACTGTGCACATGATCACGGTATGAAAAGTAAACATCTTCGCAGGCAGGTTTTTAGCCAATTTTCCCTGTTTCGATGAGCTGTTGTAGGATAGGCCGAACTATGAGCTCCATTGCAAAGCTCATCTTACCGCCGGGTACGACAATCGTGTTGTGGCGTGACATGAATGAGCCATCAATCATGGCCAGCAGATATGGGAAGTCGACATTCTTGATACCGCGTAGGCGAATCACTACAAAACTCTCATCCAAACTAGGGATGCCTTTTGCATTAAGTGGGTTGGAAGTATCAACGGTCGGTACGCGCTGGAAGTTGATGTGAGTACGAGAAAACTGCGGAGTGATATAGTTGAGGTAATCGTCCATGGATCGCACGATTGAGTCCATTACCGCTTCACGCGAATGGCCGCGATCGCGAGTGTCACGTACGAATTTTTGTATCCACTCTAAGTTCACAATCGGCACCATGCCGATTAAGAAATCCACATGTTGAGCAACATTAACATCGCCATCGACCACGCCACCATGTAACCCTTCATAAAACAGCACGTCGCTGTTTTCGGGTAAGTCTTGCCACGGTGTAAACGTGCCTGGCATTTGATTGTAGGGAACCGCTTCGTCAAACGTGTGCAGATAACGGCGCACGCTGCCAGTACCATCATGCCCGAACTTACGGAAAAACTCTTCTAATCCCGGGAAGTCATTAGCTTGTGGGCCAAAATAGCTAATGTGTCGACCTTGCTCGCGGGCTTTGCGAATTTCGATGTCCATTTCTGGGCGAGTAAAGCGATGGAAGCTATCGCCTTCAACCCATGCGGGTTTAACGTTCATCATATTGAACATTTTACGGAAGGCTTCAGATGTAGTGGTCGTGCCGGCACCGGACGAACCAGTAACCGCAATAATTGGGTGTTTCGCTGACATGACAAACCTTGTCGAAAATTACTTACCTGTAATGTGCAGTAGAGTTACTACTGCACGGTCGATATCCCACTATAGCACGTAACAATACCTTGTCATCGAGTGGGATACGGTAAAATGTGAAGGGTCTAAAATTTTGTTTTATGCTGAATATCGACGGTTTCGTGTAGCTCAGAGAACACGATAACCGCTTCACCTTTTTCCAATTGAGCTTTAACTTGATCAATTTTGTCTTGCAAAGAAACCTCGACGGTTCCGTAATCCGTTCCTTCGCGTAAGACGAATTCACGAATTAAGTTTTCCAATGTTTCCGGCGCAATGTCTTGCCATGGAATGACCATAAATACCTCTAACTTTTATGATGAGCGGCTAGTTTACTGCGTTCGTTGCTTGGATACAGCAGAAAGGTAATCTGCGGCGATACTTTCGTAATACGCGGGCAGCGCTTCCTCCAACCAAAACTTAGGTTTTAACGCCGTTCCTGTTAGGAAGCCAACATGGCCACCGTGTTCAAAGAGACGGTAATCAATGTTATCTGGCAAAACAAACTTCGGTATCACATCATCGGTCATGAACGGATCGTCTTTGGCATGGATGATCAGTGTGGGTAGCGTGATTTGCTGTAGTTTACTTAAGCCAGAACATTGATCGTAATAATCTTGTGCGTCTTTAAAACCGTGCAGTGGTGCCGTGATCAAATCATCGAATTCATACAATCGAGTGACACGTTTTATTGAGTTGTAGGACAGCGCAAGCTCGCCGTGCAATAGATGATGCTTTTGTAACGCGTTACGTTTCAGTGAAGAAAGCAGGTAACGGCGATACACTTTTGAAAAGCCTTGTTCTATACGGTTTGCACACGCCGCTAGGTCTAAAGGCGCTGAGATAATAGTCGCTGCATTCAAAATAGGGTGGTTTTTATACTGGGCTAAATAATTCGCCAACATGTTACCACCAAGAGAAATACCAACTGCAACTTTGGGATTATCAGGAAAACGTTGTTCAAGGTGCTCTAGGAAGTAACGAGCATCCGTCACTTCACCCGAGTGGTAAGCTCGTGCTTTTTTGTTTGGTTTACCGCTGCAGCCACGAAAATGCATCATCACCGACAGCCATCCAGATTGAGCAAATGCATTCATTAGCCCATTGGCATAAGGGCTATAGAAGCACCCCTCTAATCCATGAAATAAAACAAAAATCGGCTTTTTTTGTGCAGGCTCTTGGGTTGGGTCCTCGCTCCACGCGAGATCGAGAAAGTCGCCATCGGATGTATCGAGGGTTTGCCAAATCGGCGTAAATAACGCTTTTTTGCGAATAAAACGCGGTAAAAGCGTTTGGAGATGCGGGTTTTTGATCCCGGCGGCTGGGAAAAATTGTGTCATACCTAACTGCTCTTATGCGGTCCTTCGGTGTCCGTTGAAGAACTTATTAATATAATCCTTTATAAAGATTATAGGTATTCTACAGATTTATGGGCGTTTTGGTGGTTGAATGTTTGGCACCGGAATAGCAAAGGCTTGCTGCAAATGTTCCCCACCGAGTTGACGACAGTATCTCAACGTCAGTGGGTCACCATCATTTTTGAGTAGTGCAAGTGAGTTAATGCAGTCCACCAAATCCGCTTGTTGCTGCTTTTCTAGTTGCAGCTCAAACTGCAAGGTCTCACGATACAAAGCGTCATTGACTTGAGACTTAAGGTGGCGACGAAGGTCGCGAAAGGAGTGAAGTAAAGTTTCGCTCCTACCTAGACAGTCTTGCACCAAGGGCCAGTCTTTTTCTTGGAAAATGAGTTGCTGCTCATCGAGCCATCTGAGCAGCAGGAGTAGGTTCACGTTACCGTGGTAGTTGTTTTGCAATGATAAGCACGCTTCCTTCACTTCTCGCACACCATAAAATTGCAGACTGAACTGCCAAAGGTGTTCTAGGGTGAGTGTGTATTCAGCGTGTTGATTACTCATTGATTAAACTCTAGCTCCATCTGCTCCAATGTTTCTTGAGCAGACATCCATTCCATTTCAATTTCTTCGAGCTCAGCCTTACTAGAAGCTTGAAGTGCCAGCACTTGGTTAAGTTTAGCTTTATTTTCGGCCGCATACAGTGAGTTGTCCGCCAATTGTTCTTCAGCTTCGGCCAGTGCAGCACCTAACTTATCCATTTTATTTTCTAGTTGTGTCAGCGTTTTGCGAATTGGCGCTGTCTGTTTTCGAAACTCTGCATCGCGACGTTTTTGCTCTTTTTTCGCTGCCGCGCTGTTGGCGCTATCTTTGGCTGGCTGTGCGGCTTGTGCTTCTTTGCGTTCCGCTCTTTGTTGTTCGGTTAACCATTTGTAATAGTCATTTAAGTCACCGTCGAACGGAGCAACTTGTCTATCATGCACTAAATACAAGTCATCGGTCGTAGCGCGCAGTAAATAGCGGTCGTGTGAAACAATCACCATCGCACCTTCGAATGTTTGCAGTGCCATCGTCAATGCTTGGCGCATGTCCAAGTCTAAGTGGTTGGTCGGTTCATCAAGTAGCAACAGGTTTGGCTTTTGCCACACAATTAAAGCCAATACCAAACGGGCTTTTTCGCCACCAGAAAACGGCGCAACTCTTTCTAGTGCTTTGTCACCTTGGAAGCCAAAGCTACCTAGGTAATCACGTAGCTGCTGTTCGGTTTGATCGGGTGCGATTTGCATCATGTGTTGCAGCGGCGTTTCTTCAGGGTGAAGCGTTTCTAACTGGTGCTGAGCGAAGTAACCAATTTTCACGTCTTGTGAGTAAGTTAGGTCACCACCTTGCGCGTTAAGTTCACCAGAGAGCAGCTTGATTAAGGTCGATTTACCCGCACCATTACGGCCGAGTAGACCAATACGACTGCCAGGAACCAAGTTCAAGCGGATCTTCTCTAAGATGAGGTTGTCACCGTAACCTGCAGATACTTCATCCATCATCATGATTGGGTTTGGCAGCGCAGCTGGCTCACGGAATTGAAAGCTAAATGGGTTATCGAATTGAGCTGGCAGTACTTTTTCCATGCGCTCCAAAGCTTTGATACGGCTTTGGGCTTGGCGTGCTTTTGATGCTTTGTAACGGAAGCGGTCGATGTAGCTTTGCATGTGCGACATCTGCTTCTGTTGCTTTTCAAACATCGCTTGTTGTAACACCATTTTTTGCGCACGTTGGTTTTCGAATGACGAGTAGTTACCCGTGTATTCGTTCAGCTGCTGATTCTCGATGTGAATGATGCGACCAACAATTGGATCAAGGAAGTCTCGGTCGTGCGAGATCAGAATCAGCGTGCCAGGGTAGTTTTGTAGCCAACGTTCAAGCCACATTACCGCGTCCAAATCCAAGTGGTTGGTTGGTTCGTCGAGTAGCAGTAGATCAGAACGACACAATAGCGCTTGAGCCAAGTTAAGACGCATACGCCAACCACCCGAGAATTGGGTCAAACTCCAACTCATTTGCTCTTGGCTGAACCCTAAACCATCGAGCAGTTCTGCCGCGCGAGCGCGAATGCTGTAACCACCAATGGTTTCAATTTTACCGTGTATCTCGGCAACTAGGGTTCCGTTGTCTTGTGTTTCTGCTTCAGCTAACTGCTTTTCGAGAGCGCGGTATTCGCGATCACCATCAATGACGTATTCCAGTGCAGTGCGCTCTAGCGCAGGCGTTTCCTGTGCGACCCAGGCCAACTCCCAATGTTGAGGTTGGCTAAATGAGCCTGCATCAATTGACAGTTCATCTTTCAGTAGGGCAAACAGCGTTGATTTACCGCAGCCGTTTTTGCCCACAAGACCGACTTTATCGCCAGGGTGAATAGTCGCAGATGCTTGGTCTAAAAGAGGTTTACCGCCACGCAGTAACTGAATATCAGAGAAGGTAATCATAAAGTTTTCATTCACTTTGCGCAGTGCGCGTTGCTTGGTTACATAGCGAAGTGGTTTCAATCGTTTTTAAAGCCACTTGGGTATATATCTAGCGGTGAATAGTAGGGGTATTGGCCGGAAAAGTCGATTGATTCGCTTTAATTGCATTATGCTGTACAAAAAAGTATAACAATTTGATAACGGATAAAAATAACCACAAGGACGACCATTTGGCTGTTGCACCGTCTATTCTCCCAAAAGTTCTGGTCATTTATGCTCATCCAGAGCCACATAACTCGATTGCCAATCAAGTGATGATAAAAAAAGCTCAGTCGCTTGATCACGTCACTGTGCACGATCTTTACGGTGTTTACCCCGATTTCTTTATTGATGTGAATTACGAACATGAGTTGTTGCTCGCTCACGATGTGATTGCATTTCACCACCCACTTTATATGTATTCATGTCCAGCCCTATTAAAAGAGTGGCTAGACCGAGTGTTAGGTAAAGGCTTTGCGTTTGGCGGAGGTGCGGCGCTAGAAGGAAAATACTGGCGCAGTGTCATTACAACAGGTGGTAAAGAAGAAGCCTTCAGCGCGAAGGGGTACAACAAATACCCACTTGAGCAAATCTTGCAACCGTTTGAACTGACGGCAGCCCTATGTCAAATGCACTGGATTGAACCACTGGTGTTGTATTGGTCAAGAAATGTTTCGGATATTGAACGCTACGAACATGCCGAGTTATACCGTGGATGGCTGAGTAACCCACTTGAAAACTGGCAAGCGGCAGAGCGAGGAGGTCAGTATGGCGATCACCAGTGAGTTTCTTCAAAGCAGTGTGGTCTTTCTTTCGGCTGCGGTTATTGCGGTGCCGATTGCTCAGCGCCTTGGGCTTGGCTCGGTTTTAGGTTATTTACTCGCTGGTGTGTTGATTGGCCCATGGGGGCTTGGCTTAATTAGCGACGTTGATGCCATTTTGCATTTTGCCGAGCTTGGGGTTGTGTTGTTACTGTTTTTGATAGGGCTGGAATTAAACCCTAAAAAATTGTGGCAGATGCGAGGGCCGATTTTAGGTTTAGGCGGTGCGCAGGTTGTGGTCACGACCGCCGTGATTGGTAGTGTCGTCAGTATGTTTGGCGTAAGCATGCAAGTGAGTTTAGTGATCGGGATGGGGTTGGCGCTATCCTCGACGGCGATTGCGCTTAAAGTCATTGAAGAGCAAGGGCTTAATGGTACCGAAACGGGGCAATCTGGTTTTGCGGTGCTGCTCTTTCAAGATATTGCAGTGATCCCGATGCTGGCGATGTTGCCCTTGCTAGCAGGCGGGCATAGTGGTGGAAGTTGGTTGGATGTCTTCACTATTTTAGGCAGTGTGGTAGCACTGTTGATTGGTGGTCACTTTTTACTACGTCCGCTATTTCGTTTTGTCGTGATGAGCGGCGTTCGTGAGCTCTTTACCGTTGCTGCACTTTTAGTCGTGCTTGGCATTTCGGTCGTGATGCAAAAGCTCGGCCTTTCGATGGCATTGGGGACTTTTTTAGCAGGCGTTTTGCTGGCAGAGAGTGAGTATCGCCATGAGTTGGAAATCGCTATCGAGCCATTTAAAGGTCTGTTGTTGGGGTTATTCTTTATTGCGGTGGGCATGGCGGTAAACTTGGGGTTATTGGCATTACATCCTTTAGAGATTCTCGGTGCGGTGGTGGCTTTGGTCGTGGTTAAGGGTTTGGTTTTGTATGCATTGGCGAGAGCTGCCCGTGTCGGAGCCAAAGCGAGAAGCCGTATGGCTGCAATTTTGAGCCAAGGCGGTGAGTTTGCCTTTGTCATATTTACCGCGGCGAGCCAAGAGGGCATTTTGTCCAAAGAGCAAGTGGCGTTTCTGTTGGTGGTGGTCAGTCTATCCATGGTGACGACTCCTCTTTTGCTGATGGGACAAAAGAAGTGGTTTGCTCATACCCTGAATCAAGAAGAAGAGGGCATGACCACGAAAGTCGTGGATCGCCGACCACGCGTTATCATTGCAGGCTTTGGACGTTTCGGTCAGATCGTCGGACGTTTAATGTATGCCAATAAAATCAAAGTGACAGTATTAGAAAGTGATGCCAGCCAAATCCACCTATTACGTAAGTATGGTTACAAAGTGTTTTATGGCGATGCTACACAAATTGACCTATTGAGGGCTGCTGGCGCTGATAAAGCGGAAGCATTGATTATTTGTACTAATTCACCTGATGAGGTGATGGCCATCGTGGACATTTGTCGCGTGCACTTCCCGAAACTTAAGTTGTTAGCCCGAGCAAGAAGCCGTGTCGAGGCTTACCAGTTAATGAGTCATGGTGTAGAGAATTACTCTCGTGAAACATTTTTAGGGGCGCTAGATCTCGGTCGCCAAGCGCTCGTAGAACTGGGTATGCATCCTTATCAAGCAAAGCGGGCAGAAGCACATTTTCGCAAGTTAGATAATGCTATGCTTAAGGACTTATTGCCTCAACACAATGAAGATAAGAAATTAGCTCAAAGAGCGAAAGAGGCCCGCAAAGAGCTAGAAGAAATATTTGGTCGTGAAATGGAGAGCGACCATCAGTCACCTAATCATTGGAAGTAGTACTTGAGCCAAGACTCAAGCTAAGGAAATAGCGTGAAAATCAAGAAACGTTTTATTGCCGGCGCTAGCTGCCCAAATTGCAGCCAGCAAGATACCCTGCGCTGGTGGATTGAAAATAACATCGAATTAGTTGAGTGTGTCGAGTGTGAGTTTACAGAGCAGCGTAAACCACAATCTGTAGAGAAAAATAAACACTCAGATCAGGAAATGATCGGAATTTTTAAGCCGGAGTAATTGAACTTCGATAATTGATCCCCATAATACACCCAGATATCTCAGTACTTAACCCCATTCAGGTTAAGTCAATTAATCTCCCTGGAGTTAGTATGAAAATTGAAAAGAACGTTGTTGCAAGCCTTGCATACAAAGTAATGATGGAAGATGGTGTCGTTGTTGATCAATCAACAGCAGAAGCACCTCTAGATTACCTTCACGGTCACAACAACCTAATCACAGGTCTTGAAAAAGAACTTGAAGGTAAAGTGGCTGGCGACAAGTTCTCAGTAACGGTAGCTCCTGAAGAAGCTTACGGTGAGCACAACGATGCGCTAGTACAGCGCGTTCCTGCGGACGTGTTCCAAGGCGTTGAGCAAATCGAAGTGGGCATGCGCTTCCTAGCTGACACTGACCAAGGTCCAATCCCTGTTGAAGTAACAGAAGTTGACGGCAACGAAGTGGTTGTTGACGGTAACCATATGTTAGCTGGTCAAACACTAACTTTCGAAGTAGAAGTTATGTCTACACGTGAAGCAACAGCAGAAGAGATCGAACACGGTCACATCCACCAAGGTGGTGGCTGTTGTGGTGGTCACGATCATGACCACGATCACGAAGAAGAAGGCGGCTGCTGTGGCGGCGGTAGCTGTGGTTCTCACTAATCATAAGCTCCTTCACTAGATAATCTTATCTAGCAAAGCTTTGAAAAGCGCAAGTTGAGTTTTCAACTTGCGCTTTTTGTTTATCTAAGGTGTAGTGCCAACCATACAAGGAATAACAGTTGGACAAAGTGATGACGAAACCTTTCTCGATTGCCATTCATGGTGGTGCGGGCACCATCTTGCGTGAACAGATGAGCGATGAGCTGCAACAATCCATCTTGGCGGATTTAGAAGCTGCGGTAAAAGCGGGACATCAAATTCTAGACACGGGCGGTGAAGCCTTAGATGCCGTCGTAGCGGCAGTGAAAGTATTGGAAGACTCTCCTAACTTTAATGCGGGTAAAGGCTCAGTGCTGACCAACAACGAAATGGTTGAAATGGACGCTTCTGTGATGGATGGGCGAAACCTTGCAGCAGGCGCGGTCGCTGGGGTTCGTCATATCAGAAACCCAATTGAGCTCGCTCGTGACGTGATGCGAAACAGCAATCATGTGCTGTTGGTGGGTGAGGGCGCAGAGAAGTTTGCTTTTGAGCAAGACCATGAGTATACCGAGCAAGATTACTTCTTTACTGATCGCCGTTATGAGCAGTTGCTGTCTATGCGTGAGAAAGGACTGTTTGCTTTGTCGGAATCTCGTTACCCAGATGACCGTAAGCACGGTACGGTTGGTGCGGTAGCGTTAGATCAACAAGGCAACTTAGCCGCTGCCACCAGTACGGGTGGCGTGACGAATAAGAAATACAACCGAGTCGGAGATTCGGCTCTTATTGGTTGTGGTACGGTGGCCGAAAATGGCGTCGTGGCAGTTTCCACTACGGGTGTCGGCGAGTTCTTTATTCGTAAACGTGTTGCGGAAGACGTTGCAGCACGTATGCGTTACTTACAAGAAGATATTCATACGGCTTGTGAACACATTATCCAAGGTGATCTCAAACAGATGGGCGGAGAGGGCGGTTTGATTGCCATTGATGCTAAAGGTGAGATGCACTTTGCGATGAACAGTTCTGGCATGTACCGAGCAGGCATTAATACGCAAGGCGAGCTGAGCGTTAAAATCTACGCCGACGAATAGCTTCCTCTTGAGTACCTTCTTAAGTAATTAATACAACAAAGCCCAGAACATGTTCTGGGCTTTATGCTATTTGAGCCTGCATTTTAATAATGCGGTGGTGGGGTTTCTTCTGACGGATCGGCTAAATTCGACGAGTCCATATTTTTTACTTTACCTACCACATATTTCATCTGATCGAGCATCTTGGTAATTTGCAGTTGTTGCTGCGATAAAGCTCCGTTCAGATCTTCAATAGTCTGTTCTTGGAACGCAAGCTGACATTCTAAGTCATTAATGCGTGCTTCCAATTGCTGAATGATTTTTTCTGTCATGATCCGTTCTCTAACTGCCAAGCTTGGGCAATACCTGCTGAAGTAGCAGTAATTACGCGTTGTTTTGAATCAAAGGCTGCATCATACACGACCGCACGGGGAGGGCGAGTGTCTTTTTTGGGCTCCACTTCAAATCCACTCATTCGTTTTCCGGTTTGAGTATCCCATATCGACACACGGCCAGAAGGGCTTCCTGTGACTAGTTGAGTCCCGTCGTCAGAAAATCGTGCGGTAGAGAAAATTAATTGGCGTGACCAACTGCTCAACTGTGTGACTTCTTGTCCAGTTTTTAAATTCCAAACAATCGCTTGGTTTCCGCCATCAGATGTCATTGCTAATTTTCCATCTCTTTGCAGGGCCACGCGAACAATTCGTTGTTCATGTTCGAAGGTTCGTAGTACTTGTCCGGTTTCGGTATCCCACAGATACGCTTTATAGTCATTACCTCCGGTTAGGGCGAAGCGCCCATTAGGAGAAATGGCCACGGAATTGACTTTTTCACGATGCGCAAGGAACTCCATGCGACGCCCGGTGACTAAGTTGACATAAATTGCTTTACCGTTGGATAACCCAAGCAGAACTTGTTCACCATTACTGGTGATATCAACGTCGCGAATGAGCGCATCAGAAATAGACCAAAGGCCTTCGGATTGCGTCCAGCCTAGGTCCCAAACTGCGAAGTTCATTTGGCTTGCTGTAATTGCGTAGCGACCATTGTCAGATATGCGGATATGGGAAACCACATTGGCATCGGCATCGAGTTCACCCAGGTTGGCTAGTTGTTCATTTTGCTCTAGGTCCCACAACATCAAATGACGTTGTTGAGAATAGAGCAGAGCAAACCGTCCATCTCTGCTAAGTGCGAAGCTCGTCGCACCTTGAGGTTCTATCGGCCAACGCTGCACTTCACGCTCGGCGAAAAAGCAACCATTTAACGTGGTGATGACAATTAAATATAGGAATAAATGAAAAATTCTTTGCATCACATCTAATAATCCGGTTTGTGTCTTAAGACATATAGCTAGTATATTGGTATAACGATTGTCTTCACTAGTCTCATAGAAGATTTGTGCACAACAACCAATGGCAGAGCCATTATTGGGAGAATTTAATGAAATCAGTTTTAAAAGTGTCGCTACTTGCTGCAACAGTTATGCTAGCGGTAGGTTGTCAGAAAGAAGAAACTAAAACAGAAACCGCACCTCAAGCAGAACAAGTTCAAGCAGAAACCGGTAAAGCGGTTCACTTTAAAACCGACGACGACAAAGCGGCATACGCAATCGGTGTTTCATTTGCTAACTACCTAAGCACAAGCATCGACAAGCCAAGCGAAATCGGCATTAATCTTAACAAAGATTTGGTACTAAAAGGTATCGAAGACGTCTTCAAAGGCAATGCTGAATTGAATGAAGAAGAAACACGTGCAGCACTAGAATCTCTAGACAAGCGTGTTGCAGAAAAGATGCAAGCACAAGCGGCTGAGAAAGCAGCTGAAGCGAAAAAAGCTGGCGATGATTTCCGTGCTGAGTTTGAGAAGCAAGAAGGCGTAGTGAAGACAGATACAGGTCTTCTATACCAAGTAATGACACCAGCTGAAGGTGAGAAGCCAAAAGACACTGATACGGTTCAAGTACACTACAAAGGTACTCTGATCGACGGTACTCAGTTCGACAGCTCATACGATCGTGGTGAACCTGCAACGTTCCCACTTAACCGTGTAATCCCAGGTTGGACAGAGGGTGTTCAGCTAATGCCTGTGGGTTCTAAATTCAAATTCGTTATCCCGCCAGAGCTAGCATACGGTGACCAAGACACACCAAGCATTCCTGCTAACTCAACGCTAGTATTTGAAGTTGAGCTGCTAAAAGTTGAGAACGACAACGCAGAGCAATAACAATAAGCTGCGATAAGTTATTGAAAAAGGTCCGTTTAACGGGCCTTTTTTGTTCTAGGTCACTAGTTGGTGAGTTTGCTAGGTTGCTTTTCAAATTTTCTGATAAACTTACACCAATTTGTTGATTTTTCGCTCGAAGGCTTATGACAACTACAGAAACAATAAACGCGGAGATGTTGCTCGAAATGGAATCCGTTAACGTGATGCCGTTTACCGAGCACGACAAAATCATTTTAAGATCTTATGAGGCGGTCGTGGATGGTATCGCCAGCCTGATAGGTCCATTTTGTGAAATCGTTCTTCACTCTCTAGAAGACTTAAATACCTCTGCAATTAAAATCGCTAACGGTGAAAATACGGGGCGCCAAGTCGGCTCACCAATCACTGATTTAGCGCTTAAGATGCTAAAAGACATCGAAGGCTCGGAGCGCAACTTCTCACGTTCGTACTTTACCCGTGCAAAAGGTGGCGTGTTGATGAAGTCGATTACTGTCGCCATTCGTAATGGCGAAAATCGCGTGATTGGTTTGTTGTGTATCAACGTCAACTTGGATGCGCCTTTCTCGCAAGTTCTTCAGTCTTTCATGCCGACGCAAGAAGCGAAAGAAGCGGCTTCCTCGGTCAACTTTGCTAGTGACGTAGAAGAGCTGGTGGACCAAACTGTTGAACGCACCATCGAAGAGATCAATGCGGATAAATCCGTGTCTAACAACACCAAAAATCGCCAGATCGTGATGGAGTTGTACGACAAAGGTATCTTCGATATTAAAGATGCCATCAACCGTGTTGCGGATCGCCTTAATATTTCAAAACACACCGTTTACTTGTACATTCGTCAACGTAAAACCGAGGATGATGAAAGGTGAGTAAACTGACTTACACGTTAGTGGTGAATGGTCCCGTTTATGGCAGCCAGTCAGCGCGCAGTGCTTATCAGTTCGCCAAAGCGTTGATAGAGCAAGGCCATCAGCTAGTGAGCGTCTTCTTTTATCAAGATGGTGTGACTAATGGTACTGCTTTGAGTGTGCCAGCCAACGATGAATTTGATCTCAATAAGGCGTGGCAGTCTTTGGCTAAAGAGCATGGTGTTCGCCTAGAAACTTGTGTCGCGGCCGCTTTGCGTCGCGGGATTGTAAGTGAAGAAGAAGCGAATCAACATGGTTTGGTTCAGAACAATCTAGCCGATGGTTTTGAACAAGCAGGCTTAGGTAGCCTAGCTGAAGCGATGTTAACCCAAGACAGAGTGGTACAGTTTTGAGTCAGTTAACTTATCTATTTCGTAGTGCGCCACATGGCAGTGCAGCTGGTCGTGAAGGTGTGGATGCACTGTTAGCCGCGTCGGCTTACTGTGAAGATATCAGCGTCATTTTCATGGGGGACGGGGTATACCAGCTTCTACTCGGACAAGACCCCAACAATATTTTGAGTAAAGATTACGCGCCGATGTTAAAGCTTTTCGATTTATACGACATCGAACAAGTCTTTGTGTGTTCAGAGTCGTTAACCCAGCGAGGTTTGGCGCAAGCGGATTTAGTCATTGAAGCCCAAGCGTTAAGCTCAGAACAGCTCAAAGATAAGTTACAACACGCTGGCAAGCTACTGTCTTTTTGAGGAAGTTATGTTACACATCATAAAAACAGTCTCTGCTCTAGAAGACGCCATGCCCTTATGCAGTGAACAGGATGACATCTTACTTATAGAAGATGCAGTGTACGCTGCTAACTCGCAACATAAAGCATTTTCCCATCTAAAAAACCGCAGCGTATTTGTGTTAGAGAGCGATGCGCAAGCTCGCGGTATTGCAAATCGTATCAGTCCATCGCTGACGATTGTGAATTATTCAGGCTTCGTTGAACTAACAGCAAAACAGGATAAATCCCTAACTTGGGATTGAACAAGATTTGCTGTCGACAAAGCTTTACGGATGAATTGTTCTAATTGAACAAAAAAGATCCGTATATTTCTTGACACACCTCTCACTGCTGCATAGAATTTTGCGTCCCTAACTGCATTGGCAGTTGGGGATAGATTTTTCACAAAGCTTACTTTCAAGTAAATCAGGAGCTAGTTAATGGCAACTATTAACCAGTTGGTACGTAAGCCACGTGCAAAGCAAGTTGTTAAAAGCAACGTGCCTGCACTAGAAGCGTGCCCACAAAAACGTGGTGTATGTACTCGTGTTTACACTACTACACCTAAAAAACCTAACTCAGCACTTCGTAAAGTTTGTCGTGTACGTCTGACAAACGGCTTCGAAGTTACATCGTACATCGGCGGTGAAGGTCACAACCTTCAAGAGCACTCAGTTGTTCTAATCCGTGGTGGTCGTGTTAAAGACCTTCCAGGTGTGCGTTACCACACTGTTCGCGGCGCACTAGACTGTGCTGGCGTAAATGACCGTAAACAAGGTCGTTCTAAGTACGGTGTGAAGCGTCCTAAGTCTTAATGGATTCCGTTAAGTAAGGCCAAACACTAAATTATTTTTAATTTTTTGAAAAAACTGAAAAGTTTTGGATAAAACCTGAAGAAGACAACGGAGATAAATCCATGCCACGTCGTCGCGTCATTGGTCAGCGTAAGATCCTTCCAGATCCAAAATTCAAATCTGAATTGCTGGCAAAATTCGTTAACATCCTAATGGTTGACGGTAAAAAATCTACTGCAGAGAAAATCGTTTACACTGCACTAGATGCTATGGCTGAAAAGTCTGGTAAAGACCACTTAGCTATTTTTGAAGAAGCTCTTGAAAACGTTCGCCCAGCGGTAGAGGTTAAATCTCGCCGTGTTGGTGGTTCAACTTACCAAGTACCTGTAGAAGTACGTCCGGTTCGCCGTAACGCACTTGCTATGCGTTGGTTGGTTGAAGCTGCGCGCAAGCGTGGTGAAAAATCTATGGCTCAACGCCTAGCTGCTGAAATGCTAGACGCGTCTGAGAACAAAGGTACTGCGGTTAAGAAACGTGAAGACGTTCACCGCATGGCTGACGCAAACAAAGCGTTCGCTCAT
This sequence comes from Vibrio sp. 704, assembly GCF_033339295.1. Classification (NCBI taxonomy): domain Bacteria; kingdom Pseudomonadati; phylum Pseudomonadota; class Gammaproteobacteria; order Vibrionales; family Vibrionaceae; genus Vibrio; species Vibrio sp. 704. The sequence goes on from NZ_JAWOUH010000029.1 coordinate 46,479, forward strand.
TACCGTTGGTAATACCTTCTGTGCTGCGAGGTTCTCTCGCAGCACTTTTCTATACTCTAAGGTACACCTTAGTAAGAGGATACAATCGTGGCTCGTAAAACTCCTATTGAGCTCTACCGTAATATCGGTATCTGTGCTCACGTAGATGCAGGAAAAACAACCACAACTGAGCGTATTCTGTTCTACACTGGCCTTTCTCACAAAATCGGCGAAGTTCACGATGGTGCAGCAACCATGGACTGGATGGAGCAGGAGCAGGAGCGTGGTATCACTATCACATCCGCTGCGACTACTACATTCTGGCGTGGTATGGAAGCACAGTTCCCTGAGCATCGCGTAAACATCATTGATACCCCTGGACACGTTGACTTTACTATCGAAGTAGAGCGTTCTCTTCGTGTACTTGATGGTGCTGTGGTTGTGTTCTGTGGCTCATCTGGTGTTGAACCTCAGTCTGAAACTGTATGGCGTCAAGCAGACAAATACCACGTTCCACGTTTGGTATTTGTAAACAAGATGGACCGTGCGGGCGCAGACTTCCTACGCGTTGTGAACCAAATTAAGAATCGTCTTGGTGCGACTCCTGTTCCAATCCAGCTGAACGTTGGTGCGGAAGATGAGTTCAGAGGTGTCATCGACCTTATCAAGATGAAAATGATCAACTGGAATGATGCCGATCAAGGCACTTCGTTTACTTACGAAGACATCCCAGCTGACATGATTGAACTTGCTGAAGAGTGGCGCAACCACATGGTTGAATCCGCTGCTGAAGCTAGCGAAGAGCTGATGGACAAGTACCTTGAAGAAGGTGAATTGACTGAAGCTGAGCTCAAACAAGCTTTACGTACTCGCACACTAAATAACGAAATCGTACTGGCTACTTGTGGTAGTGCGTTTAAGAACAAAGGTGTTCAAGCGGTACTGGATGCAGTAGTTGAGTTCTTGCCATCGCCAGTTGACGTACCTGCAATTAAAGGTGTCGACGAAAGAGAAAATGAAGTTGAGCGTCATGCTGACGACAACGAACCTTTCTCTGCGCTAGCGTTTAAGATTGCGACTGACCCATTCGTGGGCACGTTAACTTTCATGCGTGTTTACTCCGGTGTTGTAAACTCGGGTGACGCTGTTTACAACTCAGTAAAAGAGAAGAAAGAGCGTTTCGGTCGTATCGTTCAGATGCATGCGAATAAGCGTGAAGAAGTGAAAGAAGTTCGCGCTGGTGATATTGCAGCTGCTATCGGTCTGAAAGACGTAACCACAGGTGACACGCTGTGTGATCAGAACCACAAAGTGATTCTAGAGCGCATGGAGTTCCCTGAACCAGTTATTCAGATTGCTGTAGAGCCTCGTTCTAAGGCAGACCAAGAGAAAATGGCTATCGCGCTAGGTAAACTAGCAGCGGAAGATCCATCATTCCGCGTGGAAACGGACGACGAATCAGGTCAGACTCTGATCTCAGGTATGGGTGAACTTCACCTAGACATTATCGTTGATCGTATGAAGCGTGAATTCAGCGTTGATTGTAACGTTGGTAAACCTCAGGTTGCTTACCGTGAAACCATTCGTGGTAAAGCGGAAGTTGAAGGTAAGTTTGTTCGTCAATCAGGTGGTCGTGGTCAATACGGTCATGTTTGGGTCAAACTTGAGCCTTCTGAGCCTGGTGAAGGTTTCGTATTCGTAGACGAAATCGTGGGCGGTGTGATTCCTAAGGAATACATCAGTTCGGTATCGAAAGGTATCGAAGAGCAAATGAATAGTGGTGTTCTAGCGGGTTACCCTGTACTAGATATTAAAGCTACACTATTTGATGGTTCTTACCACGATGTAGACTCAAGCGAGATGGCGTTTAAGATCGCTGGCTCGATGGCATTCAAGAAAGGTGCACTAGAAGCACAACCTGTGATTCTAGAACCTATGATGAATGTCGAAGTAACCACTCCGGAAGACTGGATGGGTGACGTTGTTGGTGACCTAAACCGTCGTCGCGGTATCATTGAAGGCATGGACGAAGGTGTGGCTGGTCTTAAGATCATCCGTGCTCAAGTACCACTATCCGAAATGTTCGGTTACGCAACTGATCTACGTTCTGCAACTCAAGGCCGTGCGTCTTACTCTATGGAGTTTCACGAGTACGCTGAAGTGCCGAAAAACTTCGCAGATAAAATTATTGCAGAGCGTGGTTACTAATTGACGATTGAACTGCAAAAAGTTTACGACTTTTTGCGAGATCAGGGCGTCCAAATATTGCGCTAACGGGCGTTGGCGCATAAAATAACAATTTCTGGCGCGTCGTCGATCAATAATGATCACGACGAATCATAACTAGGAAGGAACACGATCGTGTCTAAAGAAAAATTTGAACGTACGAAACCGCACGTTAACGTTGGTACTATCGGCCACGTTGACCACGGTAAAACA
>NZ_JAWOUH010000030.1:0-47553 GCF_033339295.1 Vibrio sp. 704
AGTAATGTTTGAATTGACTGTGCTGAATCTTTCGATTCAATGGTCACTTCGTTTCATTGAAACCTAATTTGATACCGAGGTATCTAATTGGATTATCATCAACGAGTGCCCACACAGATTGATAGGTTCTTATTTTTAAAGAGCTTTTCTAACATTTTCAGCAACTTAGTTGCTCGTCGTTAGGGGTGCGTATCTTACTTCACACCGTGAGAGAGTCAAGCATTTTTTTCAAATTTCTTTTCTCTCAATTCCGACTCGCTGTGTGACTTTCGTCTCACTCCGTGTCGGTGGATGCGCAGTATAGGGAGTTGAGAAATTAGTACAAGCGTTTTTTGCAAAAAAACTTTCAACAGGTCATTAGTTAGCCAAAAGCGTGATATTTGCATATTTCTTCGTCACATTTGAGACATATCACAGCAATTGGTTGGAAAAACACCAACCATATACGTAAGATTCATGTGTCTATTCTGTTAATGGACAATCGATCTCTTTATCACTATGTGTAGTAATTAAAATGACGTCTAAAAAAAATCTGATTTTATGTGTTGGGCTGGCCGTCGTTGGGGGAATCGTCTTCTCTCAAGTCACCATCCCACCAGCCTTGAGTTTTCTCATTGGTGTTATCGCTACTGCTTTTTTATTTTCATTTTCTAGCCAGACACCTTCTATTCAATCAACGGACTCGGATCCATCGACTAAAACTCTGTATGTCGGCAACCTTCCTTATAAGGCCAATGAGAGTCACGTTCGCGATTTGTTTGCTGAATATGGACAGGTCTATGCAGTACGCTTAATGAAAGATAAGCGCACTGGAAAAAGAAGAGGGTTTGGTTTTGTCGTGATGGCTGCGGCAGATGCCAAGCCAGCTATCGCTAAACTTAATGAAAAGGAATATATGGAAAGAACGCTAAAAGTTAGAATTGCGAACGATCCTAAACACCCGGATGGTGGTAAACCAGAACAGGATTAAAACCTAGCTTCTTTAAACAAATGTTCAGTGCATCTTCCTGCCAAGGAGTTGCACTGGCATAAATCGACTTACTTCCCTCTTCCGTATCCTCAATTTCATCACTTAATAGTAATGCTTTTACTCGACGTGCAATGGCTGCACCCGAATCAATTAAAGTAACGTCCCCACCCAAAGCTTGATGAATTTCCTCTTTGATTAAAGGGAAGTGAGTACAACCGAGCACCGCAACGTCTACTTTATCGCGAAGCGGAAGCAGGATTTTTGTCAGTTCGTCTAGAGAAACGCTGTTGCCTCGCAACTTCTCTTCGGCCATATCCACCAAGCGAGTTGATCCCAACAGCTCAACTGGTTTGCCTTGCGCAAAGTCTCGTATTAACTCGTGAGTATATTGGCGTGTTACTGTCGCCGGAGTGGCGATCAGCCCTACCCCTTTTGATGCTAAAAGCGATGCGGGTTTAATCGCAGGGACAACACCAACAACGGGAATCGATAAATTTTCGCGTAAGGAAGGAAGCACTATGGTGCTCGCCGTGTTGCAAGCAATGACGACAATGTCGACTTGGTGTTCTTCGACTAAAGAAGAGACCAGTTGGTTAACTCGTGAAACGAGTACAGCCTGATCGAGTTCACCATAAGGGTAAGCCTGATTATCGAATAAGTATAAGTAGTCTAGCTGGGGCAATAGGCGATGTATCTCTTGGAATACAGAAAGACCACCAACACCAGAGTCAAAAACTAGGACTTTTTTCTTACTTGCTACTCGCACGAGTCTTACCTAAAGAACAGAAACGTTGCGATCATACTGCGTAGATTTGTTTTGGCAATGCTTTAGCATGGTATCTTTGATGGCTGAATCTATCTCCAGATTCTACATCTCGCTTCGTCAACTCGATATGTCCTTGAAAAGATGGCGAAGACGTGACCAATGTGTGAAATTCACCATTTTCCCCACAGGGATCAATTTGACTTGGTAATGACTCTATTAGGGCTTTGTCATACCAGCGACCACACCATTCTGGAGGGAGAACTCTTCCGTCGATGGTGATTAACATAGTTTGAATACCACGCTCTATGATTTCCATCGCTAGTTTTTCGCTGCTCTCCCCTAATAGAGGAAAGACGCATTCCCAGCCAACAGGTTCAATATAGCTGCGTCGGTAATCGGCAATGCCATTACAAAACATATCACCAAATGCGACAGCTTCTATGTTCAGACCACTACTTTGTAATGCATTAACGATGGTCGATTGATAAATGTCGTTACTTGGAAAGATTTCAGGTAGCTCGATAGTAATGAGCGGAAGCGCAAGTAAGTCTGCTTGCATTTGTACGACTTCAAGCGGAGTTGCTTGGAAAGGGACTTCTTTCCCTACGTAAGTCGTGTACAAACCGACAACTTGATAATTTGGATTCTCGTTAAGGCGCTCAAGCGTTAATGTCGAATCTTTACCACTGGACCAACTGATCACCACTCGCTTGGGTTTCTTCATTCGATTTTCCACCACAAAATATTAAAAACCGCCCGAAGGCGGTTTGTGCTCATTCACGATTAGAATTCGTAGCCAACGTTGATATAGTACGCTCGCTCTGCAGCGGGGTAACCTTTTGCCATCTCATACTCTTCATCAAGTAGATTATCGATACGAGCGCTAATAGAGGTCGACTCATTCGGATAGTAAGTCACTGCCGTATCAACCAACGAGTAAGAAGAAAGCGTGATATCTTGTGAAGGCCAAGTGCTGTAATCCACATCTGGACGCTTACCGACGTACTGATAGCTAACCGACCAGTCCACTTTATCGAAGCTCACTAAAGCATTCCACTTATACATTTCTTTAGCGCGACGCTGCAACTGATGCCCTTTATCGTCTTCAGCATCTTTGTAATCTGCACTCAACTGGTGCTGCACAATCCCTGTATCAAACTCAGCAACAAGCTCCACACCTTGGATATGTGTTTCACCATCGACATTCAAATATTTGTACGTGGTTGGATGGTAATCGATAAGATTCGTGATTTTATAGTCATAACCCGTGACGGACCAAAAAACGCCTTGGACATCACCGCTGAATGCTAGCTCCCAAGCATCTGACTCTTCCGGCTTCAGATCTTTCTCACCGTATGTCGGGTCATACTGCTGATATAGGTTTGGAGCCTTAAACGCAGTACCAAAAGAGGCTTTAACCCCAAACTCTGGTACAAACTGGTAACCAGCCGCTAAACTGTAAGTGAACTCACTACCGTATTCTTCATTATCATCAAGGCGAGCACTGCCCTCGAGCATTGCTTTATCAATACTAGTGGTTGCCATACCAAACAGAGCGCCATTGGTACGATCAAACGTTTTATTCGCACTCTTGTCTTTATAAGACTCGTTGCGCCAATCAATACCACCAGCCAACGTCGTATTGTTGTTTAGCAAGTAACTGTTGGTCCACTGGACATTTTGCTGCTCAAGTTCATCTTCAGTACCTGAGTGTTTGCCTTTTGCTTGCTCATAGTTCCAAGACTTCTGTTTCTGTGCTGTTACTTGTAGTTCTGACATCACATTATCAGACTGATACTTACCGCCCAGAGTGACAGAAAGATCGTCTTTTTCTGCTTCGTAGTAACCGCGACTACCGTAGCTGCTGTCATATTGATAAACATTTTCGTAAGCACGTAGGTTACCAAATGCAGACCACTGGTCATTGAAGTTATGCACGTAACCTAGCAGACCATTCTTTGTATCAAAGCCATGGCGATCACCGTCATTAACTCCCGGTACAGGACGAACGTTATAACCATCATCACTTTCACTACCAAGCGCGATATTTAGCTGGCCGCTCTCTGTGACTTTAATACCAGATGCCACACTCAATTCTTGATAATCTAAACTACCTAAACCCGCACTTAACTTCGTTCCTTCTTCGTCAGCACGCGCAATGGTGATGATATTGATCACGCCACCAATCGCTTCTGAGCCGTAAAGTGACGCACGCGCACCACGCACGTACTCAATACGTTGAACGTAAGTAAGTGGGATTTGGTTAAAGTCCACAGCGCCCTTCGCTGCTCGTGCAAAACGTACGCCATCAACCAGTACTAAAACTTGGTCGGAACTGGTTCCACGAACAAATAAAGACGCTAACTGACCACGACCACCATTTTGTGAAACTTGAATTCCGGTAAGGCGACGCAATACATCTGGTAGGGTTTTCGCTTGAATGCGATCGATGTCTTGTCGAGTAACTACTTCGACATCTGCCAACGTACGGCTTTCGGCTTGCTCAAAACGGTTTGCCGTAACAACGATGGTTTCGTCAGTGGAGGTTTCCTGGGCCTGTAGATAAGAGACAGGTGAAAGCAGCGATGCCAAAGTGATCGCCAGTGCGGATTTTCTCATTGTATTGTCCTAAATCGCGTAATTCCTTCCGAGCCCTGTCGTCATGACAGTCCAGTGCTGTGGCTCAGTTGTTGGCAGGTATTCGGACTCAAGAGCACGGGTGTACCGCCTACTTGCTCGACTTCCCACATAAACTAATGCAGTGTCTGATGAGCGTTCGTTCTCTTTTACCGCTGCGCGTCAGTTCTGGATTTACACCAGATTCCCATTTCAGCCATCTAGATTGCTAGATAGCACCAACTTGAGGCAAATATTATTCAGCTATTGATTATTTGTCCAGCCAATATTGCCCTTAGAAGTTGTAACGTTTTGATTGATTTTGCTTTCTACTCTGCCTGTACGCACTATCTTTAAATCAATTCCAGTACAAAACTGGACATCCTATTGAGATTGAATAAAATCTGCGCTCTTAAATTGAATGCACCATAAAAGGTAAGATCATGGCTACTCTTGATGTAAACCCACAACGCTACCAAGAACAACTGGCAGAAAAAGTCGAACGTCTCACGGATATGTTCGCGCCATACAACATGCCAGAACTGGAAGTGTTTGAATCACCAGAGCAGCACTACCGCATGCGTGCTGAGTTCCGTGTTTGGCATGAAGGCGAAGATCTTTACTACATCATGTTCAACCAAGAAACTCGTGAGAAATACCGTGTTGACCAATTTCCTGCTGCAAGCCGTCTGATCAACGACCTGATGCCGCTATTGGTTGAAGCGATGAAAGACAACGACTCACTACGTCGTAAACTGTTCCAGGTGGATTTCCTATCGACACTAAGTGGTGAGATTCTGGTTTCACTCCTTTACCATCGCCAACTTGATGAAGAGTGGATTGAAAACGCGAAAGCCCTTAAACAGCGTTTAAATGATGAAGGCTTCAATCTAAACATCATTGGTCGTGCTCGTAAGATGAAGATTGTCCTAGACCGCGACTACGTGATCGAGAAGCTCGATGTAAATGGTCAAAGCTACATCTACCAACAAGTAGAGAACAGCTTCACTCAGCCGAACGGCAAAGTCGCAGAGAAGATGCTGGAATGGGCGGTCGACTGTACCCAAGAAAGCACTGGCGACCTACTAGAGCTTTACTGTGGTAACGGTAACTTCTCGCTGGCGTTGGCACAGAATTTCGACCGCGTACTGGCAACTGAGCTAGCGAAGCCATCTGTGGTATCTGCACAGTACAACATCGCCGCCAATAAGATTGATAACGTACAAATCTTACGTCTATCGGCAGAGGAATTTACTCAAGCGATCGAAGGTAAGCGTGAATTCCGTCGTCTACAAGATGCAGGTGTGGATCTGAAGAGCTACAACTGCAACACGATTTTTGTCGATCCACCACGTGCTGGGATGGATGTCGATACTTGTAAAATGGTGCAAGGTTACGAGCGCATCATGTACATCTCTTGTAACCCTGAGACTCTAAAAGAGAACTTGGACATTCTATGCGAAACACACAACGTGACGCGTTTTGCTCTGTTTGACCAATTCCCTTATACCCACCACATGGAAGCAGGTGTACTGCTAGAGCGCATTAAGTAAGGGATTAAACGGCTTTTAATTGTAGCAAAAATCACTCTGGGTACGGCTTGGGGTACGGGAGCATCTAAAATGCTCGATTGCTATGATTGGATTTGATGTCAACGCCACCAGCTTTGCTCGTGGCGTTTTTGTTTCGGACATAACTAAAATCAAAAATCAGTACGCGCTCATTTTTATAACCAATCCGTTCTGAGAACTAAAACATCTAGGCTATTTTTTAGTTTGCTTGGTGTACTCCTGCTCGATGAGATACTCAATAAGCTTGTTTTTCTTCATATCAAGTGCTTTAGACAGGTGATCAATTTTCTTTTGCAGAGACTCCTCCATCTCAAAACTGTAGGCCTTAACCTTTTTAAGCTTGTTCTTCTCTCTATGCTTATATTGATTCCATGAAAGATTCAGTTTATGAACGTACACACTTTTGCCAACAATGTACTCCTCACCTGAGGTATTTATTGAAAACTGAGAGCTTTGGTCCCAAAAAAAGAACGATATCGCTAACGATAAGCTATGCGCTTTTGCACTAACAGGAATCTCAATGGGTAGAAAAATGCCGTCATTCTCTAGCCTACTTTCTGTCCATTGAGCCCTGTCTCTATTGTCTTCCAAAGTTAGTTTGAAGAATGCTGATTGCCTAAACTCAAGATATCTCCTCTTGAGAGCATACAACAATTCTTTCTGTGATTTTGCATCAACTTTATTTTCTGAAAACAAGTAATGTAAATAAAGAATAGTATGCATCTTTGACTTAGAGTTATTCTCACGAAAGCTCGGCACTGTAATAGTAGTGATACGACCTAAGTGACTGTTAGCGAAAACCGTCTTGAAATCCATGTTCAGATTCCTGTTTAACAGCTTAGTGTTATTGGTCTTGCAACGAAAACCGAGCAGCATGAAGTACCAGACAAAATAACATGTCTCGTAATCTCTAAAATCAATCCATTCATATTCACTCAAAGCGACATTACTTTCTGCAAAGCGGTTTCTTTTTTGCTTGAGATCTTCAACTTTACCCTTCCTAACCGCATCTTTCGCAATGTCTATTCTTAAGTCGATGTCATCCTGATTACTTACAATGTTTAGCTCAAAGCTCACATCAAAAAGAAACCTAGGGTCACTATCTACATTTATATTCTCGACAACACTAGCCATTTATTACTCAGTAATTTTAAAGTATTTATTAGGTATTTTTTAAATGTTTTTAAGGTGTTTTTCAAGTATAAATATGAAAGAAAATCCACCGCCAAACCTAGCTTTAGCAAGGTTATCATGGCCTTTTCATTGAGAAATCACGGAGATTAGACCTGTTCTTATGTGACAGCGTAAGCTCAGGCATGACGTGATTGGCAAAATGACATCGTTTGATGTCTGTTTTTTTGAAAAGGAAAGAGGCGTTTCGCCAAACTGATGGGTAGTTTTTATCAGAGTAACTTTTGCAAGTTTTGAAGCCACTGGAAGCCTTGTTGAACAAAGATACGTGGCTGGAGGAATGGAGTGAAAGACTGTCGGTAATAATAGTATTTATATGAATCTTATCTAATTAATTACAACAACCTATCTACCTATTGAGAACACTAACCAATAGGAATGATAGAAATGAACAATTATCTTGAACATGCAGAAATACTCACCATCGATGATATGGACTTACCGGTATACTCCAAGAAAGGACCTCTAATACCTTCCTGCCTTTTAGCTATTAAAAACACTTTTGATCGGGCTCTAGAGCAATACTCTCGAACGTTGCTACTTCGTATCGATTTAAGATACCCCAAAAGTTTTTCAAGCGAGAAAGTATCAAGTAAGCAAATCACAAAATTTCAAGAGTCCTTCAAAGCGATGATGTGTGCTTACCTAAAACGTAAGACGCACAACCGCCACTCTAAGCCACGATTTATTTGGTGCAAAGAGGCCGTCACTTCAGAGAACCCTCACTATCACGTTGCCGTATTGCTAAATGGTGATGTTTTTCAAGGAATGGGACCTTACGATGATGTTACGGGAGAATACGTTTCTGGAATGATTGCTAAGGCTTGGGCAAGTGCGACAGGTCTTTCGGTTGAACAGGCAAATCGTGCAATTTATTTCGCTAAGAGCAGCACGTGTGAAATCAATAAGAGGTGCGATAAAGAGCTCTATGAGAATCAATACAATCAAGCCTTTTACCGTGTTAGTTACTTTGCTAAAAAAGAAAGCAAACTATCTGGGAACGGAAGAAGCTTCGGTTACAGTCGCTATTGAGTTTACAAAAAAAGAAAGGCCCCTGTGGCCTTTCAGTTGTTTAATCCGCATTTAAGCGGTAACTCCCTTCACTAGAGTGAATGTCAATTTGTAGGACTCTACAGGGCGTTGTAGTGACATAACCAGTAGACTCTCCGTACTTCAAATCCACTTCGGGATAAGGAAGCCATTTCACACCAATAGACTTGTTGTTACTGGAGGGCTTTTTGTAATCAGGGTTGCTCATGTTTTTGAGTAACTCTTCAGATTGGCTGTACTTATTCTTGTTGACGGTAATCTTTGGTGTTTCTGGTCTAGCGACTTCACAGTTACCTCGGTTAACTTCGATCCCGAAGACAGTCGAGTAGTCAAAGAGGGACGTTACATATATTTTCGTTTTTGGTCCCCATCGGGTGTTGATGTCTTTGTATTCGACTTTGTAGCCCTCAGCAGACGCAGTAAAGGTCATAAGCAGTGTTAGTGCTGCGGTAATTACAATAGGTTTCATGAGATATCCTTTATCTATTATTCAATGAGTTGATATTAAAAGGTGGTTGCGACAACTTATGTCGAAGAGAGGTTGGCTTTGAGAGATGTAACCGTAGTGGCGCTTATCTACCAGCCAAAGAGATAGCGTAAACTGCCTAAGCATGCCCCTAGTGCACCGCCTATAATTTTGCCCAGGTGCTTACCTGTCGTGCCAAACACACTTCCTATCTCTTCACCGTATTGCGCACCTTGAGTCGTCGTGTCGAAGATTGCCTCCCACAAACTAAGACTGGTTTTTTTGTTGTAATCACTGGCATCGTTGTCTTTCCAACTCTCATGTCGAGGGGAAAGCGTGCGATTCGCCAGTAAGACCCGTTTATTTTTTGGTAAACGTTCAACAATCAAATACAGCAACTTGGAAAGGTTATAGGGCCGTTGCTTGGCCAATCCATCACAGTGCCCCGCAACGTAGTAGACGGGTTTTAGATAAACCCCTGTTGCACGCAATACGCGTCGATGAACCGAGCGCACCATGGTTTCAAGATAAGTTTTAGACACGGGTGTCGGTGTATTGCTTTCGTAGTCCCAGGCTTGATTTCCTTTTAACGCATTATCGGCTTGATTAATGGCGATGATTAAACGGTGCTGTGCGTCTTCGCCTAATGCAGGAATAAGCACATCGTTAATCAAGGTGATAGGTGTACCTAAATCGCGTGAGCTACCATCAAGAACCACAAGTACCAAGTCAATCACGAAACGGTTCTGCTCATCTCTCGCTCTCAGCGTATTTTTCAATAAGCGGGCATGGCGCTTATCTTCTTCGATACCATCCCCCAGACCAGGACTATCCCAAAGAATAAGATTGTTCAGACGATATTGCGTAACACCCTGCGTGTGCGGCTCACAACTGATGCCCACCTCTGCAACACTCATGTCAAAGAGAGCGTTAATCGTTGAGCTTTTTCCTGCTCCGGTGGCTCCTGTAATGAGGATGTTGAGCTCGGTGGCTCTCATTTGTTTGAGGTTATCGAGTAACTTGGTGCGAGTACGCTCATTGAGGGATGCCTGGCGTATCTCACTTTCAAGCGTAGTGAAAAGATCGTGCTGTTCGGACATAAGCGCTCCTTAGTTAGCGTCCGGAAAAATTACAACTAGCTACCTCCTTATGACGAACAAATCATGAGGACAGAAAAATGAGACTAATTCGACTAAAAGAAGTGCTGGGTAATACAGGTTTGAGCCGTGCGTATATGTACAAGCTCATGGCAGAGGGTAAGTTCCCTAAATCGGTATCACTGGGTTTTCGCAGCGTGGCTTGGGTAGAAAGCGAGGTCCAAGACTGGATATTAGAAAGAGTGACAGAGCGAGATGAACAGTTGGGATTACCACAACCAGAAGTTTGATTGATTCTTTGGTGGAGATATAAAGCAGCAGGCTAAAGCTTAGCTAGATTGATAAAAGTTAATGAGAAATCTGAATGTCGTCGTAACACTCCCATTCGACGTACTGAAGAAAGTTTTGCTCCCACATTTGATACAGCTCATCGAAACCTGGAGAGCGAATGCTTTGCCATCCCGTGGCGACGGTAAAAGCGACTTGATTGCCAAAGTCAAAATCAATGCATCGCTCTAACTCCGGATAATAGCTCCCCATATACGCAAAATCGGTAATGTAGAGAATATCAACCGTTTTACCATTCACAATGTTGAGGCCAATCTCAACCGGATGATATCCCCCTTCTTCCGCGCTATAGCTTTTGTCTCGAAAATGGATAGAGAGGGCATGGCTGGTGGACTGTGTTGATTCCATTGAGGCATGACAATGTTGGTTTAATAACGCCAGAAGCTTATTAGAAACAGGCAGCACTGACGGCGTAAAATTCAGTATAGACATGGCTAGATCTCCTAAAAGTGGCCGAGGTTAAAATGTGATCATGAGTGGTGTTCATCGAAGGTTTGAATCATCGATAACTGAATGTCATCAAAGAGGGACTGAGTAAGGTGTCGAGAGAGCGCGTTCAGCCAAGTATCTAACAGCGCTTTCACTTGCGGGTGTGCGAGACTTGCAGCACCGCTATCTGGTTGATAACACCAAAGATTGAAGAGATGAAAGTAGAGTTCAGGCTCCATCTCACTCGGTTTATTTTCCGAATAAGAAAAACTCGCTAAACAGACGACCTGCCAATCTTCACTGGCCGAAGTCCGACGAAATTGTATTTCAATGGGGTGAAGCCCCTGCCCCGTCTGGTAATAGCGTCTTTGTCGACAGTTCAGGACCATACGCTGAGCTTGTGGAGGAATCGAATAACGTTGGATTATCAAAAGCAATGCTCGATGAAAGCTATCCTGCAATTCCAGTTCACCCGATGTTTTCTGGATCATAGTAGCCCCCTTTCTGCAAAAGAGATGGCGCTATCGCCAACCACGATATGATCAAGAACTCGAATGTCCACCAGCGCTAAAGCCTCTTTGAGCCTTTGCGTAATTTGTTTATCGGCTTGGGAAGGTGTGGCATCACCAGAAGGGTGATTGTGAGCAAAGATGAGTGCGGCGGCATTGACTTTTAAAGCCGCTTTGAGGACTTCTCGGGGATAAACACTTGCCGAATCAATTGTGCCAAAGAAGAGCTCTTCAAAAGCAATAAGGCGATGCTGATTATCTAGAAACATCACCGCAAACACCTCTCTTTCATGGTGTTTTAATTTGCAAGATAAATAGGTTTTTGTTGCTTCGGGATTGCAATATTGTTCGCCTCGGAGAGCCCGTGTGGCAAGGATTTCAGCGGCCGCGTCGAGCACCTTATCTGCTGTGACAGGACCATCAAAATAGTAGTTGTTTTCGTGCATAAAAAGCTCCTAAAAATGAAACCGTTGGGATATACACGAAGATAATATCTATCTGAAATTCCTTTCATTACTGCTACACATAATGAAATGGTCCAATTGAGATAAAAAGAGCTTCCCTGCTGATAACAATCGATATTCGCTTACGTTTAGTAGATACACTCAACTTTCAAAGGCAAGAGATGCATGTGAGCCTAATGACATAAATCAAATAAATAGCATTCAATAATCAGATAATACTAAAAGTGTTAATTAACCACACATTAAGAGCTTGATTGCAGTGCTATTTGTGAGTATAAGGTGATTCTAGTTCAAAAAATCAATCATTTAGATAACAATAAAGTCAATGAACATAAAACTAATTAGCAGTGCGATCAGTGTGGTTATGTTGTCAGGCTGTACAAGTATGATGCAGAGAAACGACTTCGATAGCTTCAATTCAAAACTTGATTCTGGTGACTTTTCGGGAGCATCTCAAGTAGCCTTAGAACATGCTGGCTACGATAACGATTCAGGTGAAACAAGCGACCTACTATGGACATTGCAAGCTGGTGCAAGCTTGAACTATGCAGGTGAATACGAATTATCCACCAAGCTGCTTGATGAAACAGAAACAATGATGAAAGAAGAAGATACGGAAAGTACTGCTTCTGAGGGAGTTGAGCTTATTGGTTCAATGGTTGGAAATGACGCCATGTTGGCTTACGAACAAGCGCATTACGACGGCATCATGACAAATACCATTAAAGCATGGAATTTTATATCACTTCATGACTATCAAAATGCTCGCGTTGAACTAAATAGAGCAGAAGAGCGACAGCGTAGAGCTGCTCAACATTTTGCAGATATCATTAAGGAGCGAAGCGAAGAACTGGAGTCTGAAGCTGGTGAGTCAAGCGCTTTGGTAAAGCAGACCATAGAATCGGATTTGACACAAAATACACTAAAAAAAGCAGGTATTGAGCAAGGCCAATGGAAACCTTATGAAGGCTACGTAAACCCTTTTACTACATACTCTTACGGTCTTCATTTACTCATCACAGGTAAATCTAAGTCAGACTTTGAAAAAGCTGCTAACTCTTTCAAGCGTGTACACTCTCTTACTGGTTCACCTGCTGCCAAAGCGGACTATCAATTGGCACGTAGTATGGTTAAAAATCCAAGCCAATCTAAGCTAAAAGATCAAGTTTGGGTGATTTTTGAAAATGGCAAATCGCCAGTGAAAGAAGAGCGTCGAATTGATCTGCCAATTTTCTTACTGTCTAACAATGTATCTTATGCTGGTATCGCAATTCCTACCTTGAAAAAACGCGGTACAACATTTGACAGCATTACAATTAATGGTTCAAAGACCAGCACTATTGCAGATATGGATAAGATAATTAGTGCCGAATTCGATCAGGAGTTTCCATATATTTTAGCTCGTGAAATCACCCGAGTAACATTAAAAACCATCGCTCAAAAACAAGTTAAAGATGAAAACGCTTTACTTGGTGATGCATTAGCCATTTTACAAATGGTGACTACTGGTGCTGATATTCGAACTTTCTCAGCCCTACCGAGTGAATATCAAGCAACTCGAATCAAAGCCAAACACAATACAGTTGAAATAAAGGCAGGATCTTTCACTATTCCAGTTGAGCTTAGTACAGAATCTAACAAACACATCATCTACGTGAAAGCGGTCTCTCCATTAATAGAACCATCCGTAAAAGTCGTAAATATTTAAGGATAAACATGAAAAAATTGACAATTGCAGCTGTTGTAGCTGTTGTAGCTGCGATGAGCTTGGTTGGTTGTAAAACAACCACATCTTATATTGATGCTGCTGATACAACGACAAATGTGGTAGCAGCCCTCTCTTACGCTGATTTCTCGAAAGCAGCAAATGAAATGGCTGATGACATTATTTCTAATAAATTGATGACTCACCCTCAAGCAGATGTTGGTGGTCGATACATTATTTATGTAAGTGGCATTGAGAATGACACTATGCAGCGCTTAGACACTGATCAGCTAACCAAATCTTTAAGAGTAAAGTTACTTCAATCAGGAAAATTCTTAGTAACAACTGCATTCGGTGAGGACGATGCCACAAAAAAAATGCGTGATTTAAAAAATTCCAAAATGGTCAAACAGGCAAGTGTCAAAGGAGATAACCAAGTACTAGCCCCAGACTTTAGCCTATCAGGCAAAATCCTTCAGCGAGACTCAACTCTAGATAACGGAGATACACGAATTGAGTACTATTTCCAAATGTCACTAACCAATATAGAAAATGGTTTAGCGTATTGGGAAGGAGAGCGAGTAGTCGGCAAGGTAGCGGATGGCTCAAGTGTGAGCTGGTAGGTAGCGTCAAATGATGGGCAGTGAAAGCTGCCCATTACTTTTAGTTAGAGGGTTAGGTGATTAAAAATGAAATTAAACCAATTACTTACAGCAATGGTAATCGCTGGCTTGTCATTACCAACACATGCATCTCAAGAAGGTAATTTAGTAGATACAACAACGGTAGCAGAAATAACAGAAGAGGCTGCGGGCAAACAAACCGATAAAGATGTGGTCCAAGTTCAAAACGATGTTGATACCACTGATGCCATTGATGAAAAGCTTGATGCTTATGTGTCAAACGTAAAACGCACCTTATATAAACAGGGTAAGCAACATAGTGTATTTATTTATTCTGGTTCTGCTGAAATCATGGCAGATCGCAATGACCCTCGATGGGCAGAGTTTCGAGTAGCAGCATTAGATAAGGCCGTATTAGAGGCGCAAAAAGAATACTTACAAACACTAAATACCAGTGTCGAAAATAACATGCTTTACTCCATGACAAAAAATAGCGGCTTGCCGACCCCGACTGAAGAGGATTTTAAGAGTGACTCTCAGATGGCGAGCTTCTTAGATAAAGTGGTTGCGGTGCTAGAAGGTAAACTTGATGCAGAATTACAAGAAATGGGGATTGATCCAAAAGAGTTTGAAGCAGCCCCACCACCGATCAAGCGCGATCTATTTAAAGAGTCAGTGATCAAGCAGACTATAAGGTCTTCATACGGTGATTTGGCTGGAATGATGATTATCAAAACTTATGAAGAAATCAGAGATTCTGGTCAAGGGACAGTTGGGGTTGTTCTTGCTTTGTCTGCAAATAAACGAGATCAAGTTCGTGCAATGATCGATTCCGGCGGTCAAATTACACCACAGAAAGATAAAGCTAACCCTAAAATGACATCTATCTACGATATGTTCTATAACCAAAAAGACAGTCTATATCTGAAGGTAGGAACTCAAGTTAGCTATGACTCCGACGGCTATCCCATGTTGATTTCATACGGTCAAGCAGGCGTTACTTATACATCCTCACCAACGGAAAGAAAAATTGAACGTAAAGCAGCTAAGAGCTTTGCAACGAACAACGCTTGGGCGAGCTTGGCACAAACCTATAATCTGAATGGCGATTTCCAAGAGTCAACTTCAGAGGAAAACCGTGTCAGTAAAGCTGAGCAGTTCGATTTGATAACGGGTGCTGTTCGCAAAAAGTCCCCAGGCTTAACTAATGAATTAATCAAATCCGTTCAACAAAGTGCTTCAATGACATCAAGTGTACAAAATATGACTGGTGTAAGTACTGAGTTTGAATGGCGTCGTAAGCACCCTGTGATGGGGCATGAAATGGTGGGGACGGTACTCGTTTGGCATCCTAAGAAGATTGTGAGTGCAAAAAATATGGCAAGTGGAATGAGTGCTGAAAAGCTGGAGCAAGAAGCCCTGGGAGCAGAAACTCTCTCTGATAACATTAACTCGGCTGAATCGGAAGATATGTTTGATGTGGCGGATTTTTAACATGAATAAAAGGCTTATACTACTTTGCGCAGCAAGCTTATTCTCATGTTTATCTAGTGCTGCAAGTTATGAGAAAGTTATAACAAATGGGCAAGGAGAAACATTAGATCAGGCTATTGATGTCAGTTTAAGGCGTGCGGTAGAACAGGTCTCAGGTGTATCTATTGAAAGTGCCCGCACTTCACTCCTTACATCAATTAACGACGGAAAGACAAAACAGTTAAACGACTCTATGGCAGATGGCACTGCAACATACTCGCGAGGGAACGTTAAGTACAAAGTGCTACATGAAAAGTGTTCAAGTTATGGCTGTGAGGTAAAGTTAGAGGTTAAGGTTGAGGTTGACCCTAGAGAGAAAATAAAAGATCAAAATGCCAAAAGAAGAACAATCGCTGTTGGTAGTTTTTCTGGCCCAAAAGGCACTATTATCGGCAAAAAAGTCGAAGAACTTTTGGTGCAAGACCGAAAGTTCAAAGTACTATATGACAGACTCGACCCAACGTTACAGTATTTTGTAACTGGTCAGGTTGTTACTGCTAACACTAACAAAAGTGTCGTCGATAACTCACGTACCGTAGAGCTCACAGGGGAAAGCATTAAAGATGTGAAAACCTACTATAGCTCTAAAGTTTTGGTAAAATTTCAAATTCTCGATGTTGTCAATAATCAAGTGAAATGGTCAGCAACTATTCCAACCACTTCAAGTAGAAACAATTTGAATCTTCTGGTTGATATTGCTTCGAAAAAAATATTTAACCAACTAAAAGATAACATTTATCCGTTAGTGGTTTTAGTTGGCGATAATGGCTCTTTAGTTTTGAACTCGGGCGGCAATACAGTTAAGCAAGGACAATACTTTGATGTCTTCAATTTGGGTGAAAAATTTATCGATCCAGTGACAAAAGAGAGTTTAGGCCACGATGAAATCAAAGTTGCGACCATTGAAGTGACCAAAGTATTGCCTAAGTTTGCCTATGCAAAAGTAGTAAAAGGAAATATTGCAGAAATCGAAAATCATAGTATTGCACGTAAGTCCGCTTATACGAAGTCAAAACGAAAGCAAACAGAGCATGCGAAGCCAAAAGTCGTTAAGCCTAAAGAGGAAAAGAAAACTACAGGGATCATTCTCTAAATACAAACACACTTTAAATAATATTCAGCAGAAAGTGGGATGATAAGACAGGACCAATGTCAGCACTAATGGAAAGGCAAGGCTCTCAGACCTTGCCCTTCATTTAATCATGCCGCATACCACCCGTCAGCCAGCACTTCAGCTTGATCCAGAACCAGCTTAATTGCCTCTTCTGCTGCATCAGGTGGATATTTCCAGCGACGCAATAAACGGCGTACAAGGTTGCGCATCCGCGCACGCACGCTTTCTCGTTTCTGCCAATCTACAGTAGCCGATTTACGCAGTTGGTGCGTGAGTTCAATAGCGAGTTGGCGCAAGTTGTCATCGCCTAAGGTGCGCACAGATGCCTCGTTGGTGACCAATGCACGGTAAAACGCAATTTCATCAGTGGAAAGCCCCAGTTTTTCCATCATCTCAGCGTCAGCTTGCATCTCTTTCGCCCACTGTATCAGCTCTTCAATCACCTGCGCGGTTTCAATGTTGCGATTATGGTATTTCTGCAGAAGAGCCATCGCTCTATTTTCTAGCTACCTGCTTGATATCAAAAGTGAAGAACATCATTTCTTCGATTCTAAGAACTTAATTCATCTTCTGGATAACGACCCTGGGCCAATCACAAAAGAGTGGTTTAAAGATGAATGCATCGAATGTTGGGAAGCGCTTTATGTAGATGGCCCACGTTATGCTTATACCGAGCTTGTCTACCCTGACGACAGTGGTGTCATTTTTGAAGAATACGTACCACTAGACATGGTAAGTGAAGATGTATGGGATTCGCTTTATGAGCGCTATAAAAACAAACTGAAAGAACATGTAGAGTTCGCCCAATAACTCTTGTGTCTTACCTCTCATCAAACTAAGAAAATAACCGTCAATAATAGGAACCAAGAGAAAATGACCGCGACAATTTCAGTCAGTAAAAGTGCGATATTTGAGCTAATCATGGCTGGTTTAGAGGCTTATGCGATAAAGCACGAGGGCAGCAAATCAGTCTCCATAGAGACAGCGGCCCACCTTTGGGGATATGCGAATAAAGCCCACCCATTTAAATGTACGATAAATCATGTTTCTGTTGAAACATCAGCTAAAAGAAAATGCTCTTCAGTTGAATGGAACCCACTCTCTCTTTCAATAAAAAAAGATATCGCTAAAGTTTTCGGCGAGGATTATCAATACATTGGAACGGCTCATTCTCATCCCTACTTACGCGAAGAGGTCATTGACGCAGCAACGATTAGAAGCAATAAACTGTACGAGCTATCTTCTTCGGATCACTGGTGTGAGCTTGCGCGTCCTGAAATACAGGTTGCAGGAAGATCATACAGTGTGGCAATGATATTAACGGTCCACTCTATGCTAAAAGCCAACAATCGAATGGATGGGATTTATGGTGAAGCACCGCTTATTGAATTTTCACTAGGAAATATCAAATGCTGGTTATATGGTCGAGTATTTGAGCACAAACTTAAGTCATCTTTAACTGACGAAGAACAACACAGCTTTGAGCGCTATCAACTGGATATTAACGATTTCTCAGACGATGAAACTATCGCAGTACCTGTAGAAACCATCTTAGAAAGCAACATCGCTCTTGATGTATTATGTGAAAGTTTTGGTCGGCTGAAATTTGAAGGGAATAACTCAACATATCACTCGGCTGACGATGCTGAGGGCAGATGGTAAAGAAACGAAGCAGAAGTCTCGTGAAATAACCACCTCTAGCCACCTATCAAAACTAATTCGTCCCCGACTTCTGTTCTTCCTAATACTTGAAATCAGGTATTAGGAAGGTGATTGCTCCTTCCTAATACTTAAGCACTACGCATAATGGGGCTATATCATTAATTTCAGGCCTCTCACTTGAAGAGATCGAGTTCGGTGCGATTCCTACCATTATGTTTAGCTTGATAAAGAGCATCATCGGCACGTTTAAGAGTCTCGCTAATCGGCTCATCTTCTGCTGACCAATGAGACACTCCGATAGAAATCGTAACATGCCCTACGGCATCAAACTTGTTTAATGCAATAGATTTACGGATTCTCTCGGCAACGAGTTTAGCCTGATGTATGTCGGTTTTGACTAAGAAAACGATAAACTCTTCGCCACCAGAGCGGCAAACAATATCAACTTCTCGTGCCTGAGCCTTGATCATACTTGCCACACTGACTAATAAATCATCGCCGACATCATGACCAAAGCTATCATTCACTTTTTTAAAGTAATCAACATCCAAAACTAGCACAGAAAAGGGAGTTTTTTGTGCGAGCAAGGTATCAATCGCCTTACCTTGACCTCTGCGGTTCAGTAGCCCAGTCATGGGATCAGTTAAAGTATCTAGGTGCAGCTGATCAATAGTGCTGGATACAATATTGAACGTGCTGAGAAATGAACGTTTCAAGTATGACGCTTCAAAATACCAAGGCTTCACTTCATTTAAGTCTTGCTTGGTAGAGTTATGGCTTTCAAAACTTTTGACTACACTGGCTAATTGCCATAAAGGTTTCGATATAAAAATAGAAGAAACCCAAATAATCAAAAATATAAGAACACTAACTGGGAGTGACTCTATAAACATATGCCACATTTGATCGTCAAGCATAGACAAAACGCGCTCTTCTGGCTTCTCAGCAATAATCCCCCAGCCAGCATGTTTTACGGGCGCGTATCCAGAGAGCATGCCAACGCTCTGGGAGTTAACGATAGCTTTTCCCCCTTCCTCACCACGACTTACCGCTCTTATTGCTTCGTTATTAGTAATAACTTCTCCAATTCGTTGCGGATCAGGGTGATAAATCAACGTCTGATGCTTATCGACAACATACAAATATGACCCATCTTTGTAACTATGCTGCCCAAGAATTGTCCTTAATATATTTTTTTGATCGAGGTAGATGGTTCCCGCAACATAGCCTAAGTAATCGCCGTTTTCAGAAAAGATAGGATACGACATGCTTGTCAAATAGTTACCAGCAGGGGATACAAATGGATTCGTGATAAGTGGAGTTTTCGCGTTTAGAGACTGTAACGCGCTTTCTTCAGTTAATTGAACACCTTTCACTTCAATAGTTTCTGGTGAAACCGATATGATGACGCCGTCCGCATTAACAATTACGACAGAGTTGAAAGAGTCGGTTTGAGTTCGCAATCGATTTGCCTCTTGCTGCAATACAAGCGGTTCAAGCATTCTACGGCTGATTATAGGTGCGCTGTACTCTAGTTGGGATAAAGCATAATCAATAAAAGTATCCGTTATTTCCGCCATTTTAACGGCATATACACGGTTGGACTCTATGGTATTGTTAACTAGCAGCTCATGCTGAACTCTATATATGGAGTGAAAAGTATTAAGAAGAGTGACTAGTACACTGAACACACTCAGGCACAGAATTAACTTTCTCAGATTTAACTTATCCCTCATCTGTTTCATTTCCTCCATATACTCCATAAGTTAAATCATCCATTTTTTCATTAGATATAAAAGACATTGCCACTCACAGATCTATACTAACTCAAAGACTTAATCAGACCTTTGAATACTCTGTATGAAACATCACTCCTTACTTAGAGTTATCTTGAGCAAAACCCCATAGAGAGTAACTCCAAGACGTGACTAACCAACATACATTAAAACGCCAGAATAGCCCTAACAGTCTGTGATTGATGCTCGATGTAACATTTTTAACACTTTAGTGATGTGCCTCTAGATTGACATGCAATTTAATGATAATTTACTTATTTAAGTATAAACTTACTCATGGGCAGTACACAAATAATACTGTGGTCAGTATGAAAAGAGATATAAAATCCTCCACTAAGTTCGTTTTTACTTACTTTGTGTTTGCGTCGCTATGGGTTTGGTTCTCAGATAAAGCAGTAGAACTCCTATCGAGCAATACACAAGTCTATACCTTGGTTCAATCACTGAAGGGAATGTTATTTATAGTGGTCACATCTTTATTGCTGTGGGGACTGGTAAAAAAGAACAATCGAGAACTTGAACAAGCGAATGACATTGACTCTGTAACCGGTTTACACAGCCCTTTGGTATTTTTTCGCTACCTAGAACAAAAAATCCAAAGTGCCAAAGAAGATGAACACTACGTTCTTTTTCTTCTTGATATTGATAACTTTAAACCCATAGCCGATCACCTCGGTTTTACGAAAAGTAGTCAGTTTCTAAAGGATATCGCACAATCTATTGACTCTCATACGGTCTTTCCTCTTCTCTCATCACGAATACACTCTGATGGGTTTGCTTGTTTGGTACGAATGCATGATGAAAACCAAATAGCTCTGCACTTAGCTCGCGTTCAAAAGCAGTTTAATCAACATGCAAAAAATCATGAGATTGATGTGACATGCTCTATTGGTGTGGCCTTCTACCCGTATGATGGAGAGAGTGTCAAGCAACTCATGTCGTCGGCAAAATATGCTCTAGCTCAGGCAAAAAAAACAAAAAATACTATCCGATACCACGACAAAAAACTCGCTGAAGAAGATTTCCAAAAACAACGCATGATTATAGAGTTGCGTCATGCGATTCAAGAAGAGCAAATACAGATAGTCTTTCAACCAAAATATCGCCTAAAAGACAAGAGAATGACGGGAGTTGAAGTGCTATCTCGCTGGACCCACTCTCAATACGGAGATATACCTCCATCAGTATTTGTCACGCTGGCAGAAGAAAATAATCTTAGTAGCGCTTTAACGAAGCTAGTAATCAAGCAAGCATCAAAGCAACTTAAAGAAGCTCAGCTCCTAGGCCGTGTCATCCAAAGCGTATCTGTAAATATTTCAGCGACTGAGCTAAATAGCATTGAGGGTATTCATCAAATTGAGTATCAGCTAAATCAAGACACTGAACTTTCAAAGTACCTATGCCTTGAAATCACAGAGACAGCCACACTTAAGAATATAGAAAAATGTGCAAGCCTAGTAAAAAAAATGAAAAGGTCTGGTGTAGCGTTCTCTATCGATGACTTTGGGGTCGGTTATACCTCATTTGGAATTTTCAATAGACTCGACGTCGATGAAATCAAGATAGATCGTAGTTTCATCAAAGATATTGCGGTTGATTATCGTTCAAGAGCGATCACTTCAGGCATTATCGACATTGCAAAAGGGTTCGGA
Organism: Vibrio sp. 704; assembly: GCF_033339295.1. Lineage (NCBI taxonomy): Bacteria > Pseudomonadati > Pseudomonadota > Gammaproteobacteria > Vibrionales > Vibrionaceae > Vibrio > Vibrio sp. 704. Next base: position 21,563 of record NZ_JAWOUH010000030.1, read on the forward strand.
ATTCAAGTCGTTGCGGAAGGAGTAGAAACCGATCACCAGTTACGAATTCTTGAAGAGTTAGGCTGTGAACAAGCCCAAGGTTTCTATCTAAGCCACCCAATACCTGTTGAAGAATTAAAAGAGAAATTAAATATAACTTCGCAAGACAATAAAGTTGATTTCATTGCAGTGTCTAGCAGGCCCAAAAACTGAAGGAGCGTTTGTCCCAAACAGCATGCTGTGGAGGATTGCTGAACTGCCGACGACGAGCATCATTAATTGAGCGCGTTACTCAATACTGGTGTGATGCTAGACAACTTGTTCTATCGAGGAGAAACAGCTCCCCCTGAAACGGTTTTCAGTGCTTGATGTTTACTTTTGCTTTTTGTTTTTTTCTGCTTCAATTTTGCTAGTAGCTTAACTGCTTCAGCCCTAGTCAAGTGACGTTCATTTTTAAGCAGCTTCTCTAATTTTCTCTCTATACGACTGACCACAACTCAAATCACCTACGGCATCTTAGTTCATCAGTCAAACTACTAAAACTTTCGAGTAGATACCATACTCTTTGCAAATCGCTTTGTCCCATTGTGAGTTACGACACCAGCACATTCGCAGTACGACCTAGTTGTACTAACCTGTGGGTTTGTAAGGTCAAGCATGAGTTGCGACACTTTAGTTCAGTCTAAATCTTCTTTACTCGCGTTTTCTCGTAGTACATATTCTCATCGGCTTTAGTTATCGCTGACTCTAGGGAAAAGTCTGCTCCTTCAATAATATACTTACCTATTGACGTACCTACCTGCACCTTACCTTTGCCGATATTTATTGGACCAGCGAGTGCACTCTCAATTCTCGACATCACCTCTTCCGTGTAGTATTCCGCTTCTCTATTGCTACTCCCAACGCTCCCTAAAAATACGACAAACTCATCTCCGCCATACCTTGATACTAGGCCGGAAGCCCTCACACTACTTTTCATACGTTCACTTACTTCACGTAATATGTGATCGCCTACTGTATGGCCATGATCATCATTAATTTTTTTGAAATCGTTCAAGTCAATAAATAGAAAAGCAGAAAAAGTGTTTTCACTTATCCTCTTTTTTAGGTATCGTTGTACGCTTTCGATGAGTCCACGCCTGTTGAAAACTTTAGTTAATTCATCCATTTGAGCTTGCTGGCATGCCTTCTTTTCGAGTTCCTTTTGCTTTGTAATATCAGTCGAAATACCTAAGATAGCTACAACCTCATTAGAGGATTCGGGGCTATAAATTGGTGATTTCATCTCAAGATAAATCCGTTGCTTACCATTTGCATCATTAATGAAAACCTCTTCCCTAGTCGTTTCTCCCTTGATGACCTTAGCATCAATATGCTTTATGAACTCAACGGTATCCTCTGGTAAAAAATCCGAATCTCTTATTTGACCCAGTTTTTTCTTATCAATTCTCATTAACTGCAGGCTTAGGTTATTTGCATAGATATATCTGGATTGCGTATCTTTGATGAACACATATGTCTCGAGATGATCAAGAGATTCAATAAGATCATCAAGATTAACTCCCAGCCTTCCTAATTGAAGATACATTATGGCCTCCAGCATGCAGCAAAATATTTTATGTATATGATAATTTTTTGTTATTTTTATTGGTGTACTGTATTACATTTGAAAATATTGATTTTAGTAATACTAAAGAGGTATTAAACATACCACTCAATAGTACTAAAGCACCGTCAATGTGAGGGACTTTTTGGAGTAGTTATTTGATCTATATAACAGTCAACGTTTTGATGAAGGTTAACCCTAAGCTCGTTTAGTTGGAGAGATGATAGTGGATGCTGCCGATGGACAAGAGAAGGGAGCATACGAAAAATCTTAGCGAGTTATGTATTCTCTCTATCGTCTTCCAAAAGACTTCCCCATTCATGAAGCCCACATAGCCAAAGAGCCACGATTAAATTTCGCTCAGATAAAGAGTAACACCCCCTAACTAGTAAGAATAATCTCTAAGAATTTTACAAATGCTTAGGCAACTTCATCGACTCTAAAGGAATGACATTGCTTGTATCTAACGCTTGCAACTTTTCTCCCCATGCTTGCAGTACCACTAACTGCTCTTCAAGGTAGTCGTGATGGTTATATACCCGCAACATACCTGGTAGCTGGTGACCAACCGTCTTTTCAATCGCCACGATATCCAGCCCCATTTCGCTACAACGGCTGATAAAGGTGCGGCGTAGATCGTGTGGCGAAAAACGCTCAAAATCTTCCGGTAAATTGCGTTTGATCAGAGCACGTACTGCTGCGGGTTCTTGAAGTTTGTCATCCATAAGCTGCGGCCAAACAAGTTTCCATTTGCTTGGTACATTCTCACGCTGCTCTTTAAGAAGTTTCAGTAGGTAATCACTTAATGGTACTTTTCGGCTCTCCTGACTCTTGGTGTGACGTTCTTTTGAACTGGCTGGCAACAACCATACCTTCTCTTGCAAATCTACCTCACTCCAACGCATTTCAAGCACAGCACTAATACGTTGCCCACACCCGAGCAAAAACTGCATTAGACGGACGTTTGAGGGCTCTGTACGCCAAGAAGGCAAGCTTGTTAGCAATGTTTTCAATTCTGAAAAGCTCAAATTGCGTTTTGTGACCTTAGAACCACCACCGACATCCTTGGATTTCAAATGTGGTGCAGGGTGTGCACCAATCATATTCAAAGCTAGCGCATGGTTGATCACCTGATTGATAATTCTATGGCATGCATTAATCGCACCCGCTTTTCGCTGTCCATTCTCATCAACCTTTGCATCAAATACTTTATTAAGATCATGAATTCTCAACTCTTCTAATTTGATGTGACCAAGAAATGGTTTGACATCCCGGCTATAGGTTGCCCTCGCTTGTTCTCCTCGTAGCTGCTTGGACAAACGCTTCTCGTCAAAACTGGCAAAAGCATCATCAAAAGTTTTTGCTTCCTCTTGCTCGCGCTGTTCACGTGCCAGTTCCTGTTTCGGATTTTTATTGTTTTCCAGCCAGCTACGGTAACGCCCCGCTTCTGTTCGAGCCTGTTCAAGTGTCATCCCCGTTTCCGGTTTCAACTTAACATACCGTCCCATGGTGATTTTTTCGTGTTTGTTACCAGCCTGAAAGCGAAAGATCCAAGTCATCGTGCCCGTTGGTCGAACGCGAATATTCAATCCTTCGATTTTCTTATCTGGAATTAAATATTCCTTGCCTTGTGGCTTCAATGCTTTCAGCGTGGCATTCGTACTAATTTTATCGACTGGCTTGATCATGACTGAAAAACCTCTGTATTTCTGGGTACAGCTCTGGGTACGGCGTGGGGTACGGGGAAAGACGAGTTTTCATTGTACGGCTAAAGACACCCTTGGACAAGGAACAATTAAAATCCGATTAAAAACAACATATTAAAATGAAAAGTTGGATTTTAGAAGACGTTACAAGATTCAGAGTTCGATTTACCCACCACATGGAAGCTGGCGTGCTATTGGAACGTAAAGCTTAGTCCACCAGCTTCAGACAAAAAAAAGCGAGCTCAATGGCTCGCTTTTTTTAATTTGATTCGTTTGCTTATTCCGCAGAAGTCTTCTTGCTGACAAAACCTAGCTTCTTACCAATCCATGCGAGTAAGATCATTGAAACCATGATCGCGAAGAAGTTTGAGCCTGCTTCTGGGTATTGCGCTTTAATAAACGCAGAGTGACCAAACGCACCTACGAAGAAACACGCCAAGCCAACTAATGGGATATCTTCTGATACCGGATTATTTAGGTACTCTTGGTAAAGAGCTTGTACAGCCAGTACGAGTGCAATCAATGGGAAGATTGAAAAAGACACTTCACTCATGGTCAACCATGACAACAAAGCATCACCACACATACCTGCAACCAGTGCCAAAATCAGCGTTTTCTTTTCAGATTTATTTCCATTCGACATTATTCTATCCCGCCTTTTAATCGGTTACGTTCACGTTCTTTGCGATACCAATAGGCCCCTTTGGCTATCATTCGCAATTGCATGATCAATCGCTCGGCGAGTTCATCGCGCTCACGTCGATCTAAATCTAAAGCTTCAGCCCCGGAACTGAAAACCAAAGTCACAGACGCTTCTGCTTGAGTATACGCCTCTTCTCTGGTCACGCCGGTGCTCATTAAATACTCGGTTAATTCTGCCGCAAAATGCTGGATTTCTCGAGCAACAGCGGTACGAAATTCAGCAGAAGTGCCGGAGCGCTCACGCAACAACAAACGAAAAACGTTCGGACTACTTTCAATGAATTCCATAAAGGTTTCGACCGAGGTACGAATTACGCTACCTTCTTTCACAATACGTTGACGCGCCTGACGCATCAGTTGGCGTAGTAGCAAACCGCCTTCATCAACCATGGTTAAGCCTAGCTCATCCATATCTTTGAAGTGACGGTAAAAAGAAGTCGGTGCAATCCCTGCCTCTCGGGCGACTTCTCGCAAGCTAAGGCTGGAAAAGCTGCGATCCGCACTTAATTGACTAAATGCCGCATCGATCAATGATCGACGTGTCTTCTCTTTTTGCTGTGCGCGGATTCCCATCGATTTCATTCTTAACTTGCTCTTTTTCTGTAGGGTACAAGAGCCTCAATATAACGCAATTTGCTCCTACGGAGAAAGATATGTTGCTTCGCTCGCTCTGAGCGCCGAGAACGTTACTATTGGCATGCATCTAATTGCAATGTTCTCGATGCAATTTATAGACATACAACATACCAAATCATCCTTTTGGTCGATTCTGCGTGATCACTTCCACTCTCTAACAGGCATGACGTGTACCAATAGAGTAAATGAGTTAAAATCGCGCTAAAGCAATGTTAAGCAAATATAACAAGGAAGGCATCATGGCGCATGTTAATCACTATGACGTGATCGTAATCGGTAGTGGCCCTGGCGGAGAAGGGGCTGCAATGGGATTAACCAAAGCGGGACTGAATGTTGCCATTGTCGAGAAAGAAAGCAGTGTCGGCGGCGGTTGTACTCACTGGGGTACTATTCCATCAAAAGCACTGCGTCATGCCGTTAGCCGCATCATCGAATTTAATAGCAACCCGCTATTTTGTCGAAACAACACCAGCGTTCATGCAACATTTTCTGACATTTTAGGTCATGCTAAATCGGTCATTGATAAGCAAACTCGACTTCGTCAGGGCTTTTATGACCGTAACTCATGCACACTTTTGTTCGGAACCGCGCGATTTATCGATAACTACTCAATTGCAGTGATGCAAAGCGACGGTACAGAAGAAATCTATTCTGCGGATAAGTTTGTCATCGCGACGGGTTCTCGCCCGTATCAGCCTAACGACGTAGATTTCTTGCATGAGCGCATCTACGACAGTGATTCCATTTTGAGCCTGAAACACGACCCTCGCCATATCATCATTTACGGTGCGGGCGTTATCGGTTGTGAGTACGCCTCTATCTTCCGCGGCCTTGGAGTGAAAACCGACCTTATCAATACCCGCGACCGCTTGTTGGAGTTTTTGGATAACGAAGTGTCAGATGCGCTGTCTTACCACTTCTGGAACAGCGGTGTGGTAATTCGTAATGATGAGACCTATGAAAAAATCGAAGGCACAGAAGATGGCGTGATTATTCACCTACAATCTGGCAAGAAGATGAAGGCAGACTGCTTGTTGTATGCGAATGGTCGAACAGGTAACACCGATAAGTTGAATTTGGGTGCAGTGGGTCTGGAAGCGGACTCTCGCGGACAACTAAAAGTAAACCGTAACTACCAAACCGATATCGAACACATTTACGCTGTAGGCGATGTCATCGGTTACCCTAGCCTTGCAAGCGCCGCTTATGACCAAGGGCGATTTGTCGCACAAGCCATTACGAAAGGTCAGGCAGAAAACTACCTGATTGATGATATTCCAACGGGTATCTACACCATCCCAGAGATTAGCTCTGTGGGTAAAACCGAGCAAGAGCTAACAGCTGCGAAAGTACCGTATGAAGTAGGACGCTCTTCGTTCAAGCATCTAGCTCGTGCACAGATCGCAGGAAAAGACATCGGTAGCTTGAAGATATTGTTCCATCGTGAAACCAAAGAAATTTTAGGGATTCACTGTTTTGGCGAACGTGCCGCGGAAATTATCCACATCGGTCAAGCCATTATGGAGCAAAAAGGCTCAGCGAATACCATCGAGTATTTCGTCAATACCACCTTCAACTATCCAACAATGGCCGAAGCGTATCGTGTCGCTGCGTTGAATGGTTTGAACCGCTTGTTCTAATCTATGCTTCTTGATAGCAGACAGAAAAACAGCAGGCTTGGACCTGCTGTTTTTATATCAACATTGTGCGAGGAAGGTATCCTTGTGCCATTGATAGAGAAAGATAACCCCTAAACCAATACCCCGCATCAACATAAAGCTCGTCATTGCAAACCACAGCGCGTGATTTTCCCACTCGGCGAATAAGTAAAAGACAACGAAGAAACTGCTGGTCGCGACAAACATACTATTGCGCATGTCTTTGCCTTTGGTTGCACCGACAAAAATGCCATCCAATAGAAAGCACCACATCGACGCAAGTGGCATCACCACCAGCCAAGGTAGATACACCGCTGCTTGCTGTTGTACCACCTCAATTGAAGTGATCATGGCGATCAACTGCGATCCCGCCAAACCAAAGAGCGCGGTCAGTCCTAAGCAAATAACCAAACTCCAAAAGAAAGTGCCGACAAGCGATGCACTCAATTGTTGCCTATCTTTGGCACCAATCGCCTTCCCGACCATGGCCTCCATTGCATAAGCAAAGCCATCCATGCCATACGAGATAATCATCAGGAAGCTCATCAGAACCGCATTTGCAGCGACAACCTCATCACCAAAGCTCGCACCTTGGAACGTCATAAAGCTAAAAGCCGCTTGCAGACACAAAGAGCGTAAGAAAATATCACGATTCAATTTCACGAATCGCCCTAAACCGTGTTGAGTGCTGGTTAGCAACTTTTGAGGTGATGGTAATTGCCTCTCTCGCCAGGTTTTCCAGACACACATGAGACCAAAACCCATGCCTGAGTAGTCAGCAATCACCGATGCCAGTGCAGCGCCTTCTACTTTCCACCCCAAACCAATCACAAACAACAAATCGAGGACAATATTCGTCACGTTAGTGATGATCACCATCCACATTGGTGCTTTGGAATTTTGCGTTCCGAGCAACCATCCCAACAACACAAAGTTCATTAGCGCAGCGGGGGCACTCCACACTCGGATAGAGAAATATTGCATGCCGTAGTGCTTCACTTCAGCACTGGCGTCACTCCAGCCAAAGATCAAATCAGCAATCGGGTTATGGGCAATAAGGAAGACTAACGCAAACAGCAGCGCCATAAGTGAGCCTTGCATGAACACTAAGGCAAGTTGCTTTCGGTCTTCACCGCCATAGGACTGCGCCGCCAACCCAGTAGTCGACATACGCAAAAAACCAAGCAGCCAAAATGTCACGCTGATCATGGTACTGCCCAACGCAACACCGCCCAAATACCAAGCGTGGTCTAGATGACCAATCACCGCAGCATCGACCAAACCGAGCAATGGAACAGTAATATTCGACAGCACCATAGGTATCGCTAAAGCTAAGACTTGGCGATGAACTTTTGGGTTAGATAAAGGAGAGAAGATTGAATTTGTCACAGGCACCTCATCAGTAAGATCGACGAGTGTACCTGAGCGCTTAACGACTAGCCAATTACCACTTGATATGAACGAGTACTGGCGTGAGGCGATGCTTCAACATTGGAATCTTATTAAGCCAACGCTGCCAAGCTTTCCAACGAGAACAGAATCTATCGAATGGCGAGAAAGCTTTCACCCACTGTGCCCATGGTAACCATTGCAATATCTGTGCTGCAGGCGCTTCAAAGCCATGAGCATAACGATCAGAGCCAAGCTTTTGTCCCCACTTGGTTTCCGTTAAATCTCCTGCCAGCACCATACACAGTTCAGCAGAAACAAAATGTCGACCTAAGGTTTGAATAAATTTCGCGACTTGACGCTCTGTGCAATCGAGCAGTGCCATTTCACATAAAATGAGTACCGGTGCTTGCTCTGGAATGGCTAACGTCTCTAGCCACGACATTTCATCCACACTGCCACAGCGATGTTCATAACGTTCATTTTTGTGGAACAAACGCTGACGCCATACCAAATTTTCCGTCACATCCAGCTCTATCCAATGGCAGCGTCCATTATCCAAACGATAAAAGCGGGTATCCAACCCCGCTCCAACATTGATTATCCAAGCATCGGGATACTGCTGTAAGAAGTGACTAACCTGCTGGTCACAAAGCTGAGTCAGCGTCACGTGCAGCAGTTGCTTCTGCGCAATATCACCACTCAAACAATCCGGCGCCATCTTACAGCTCAAACACGCTTTAGCAGCTATCGGATCGTACACCAAGCCATTGTCGACCATGCTTTCACGGCTACGCAATAACAGTGGCTTTAATAAATGGTTAGGAACTTGATGTTTAGACTGAGACATGGGCATTTCCTGCGCCAGAGAGAAAACATAGACATTAATAAAGATGATAATGAATATCAATTACATTATCAAGCTTATAAATTGGTCAAAACAAACAAGGTCAAGATGATGAGCAAGCTTTTGGAGGAAGTAGAAAAAGAGAAAAGACAAAACAGCCCAGATCAACTGGGCTGCTTAAACACACTTACATCCAATCGGTATTGCGAATAATACCAACGGCTAAGCCTTCAATCGTAAGGTGCTGAGACGTTAAGTCCACTTGGATTGGGGCAAACTCTTCATTCTCAGCATGCAGTAATATGGTTGAACCTTTGCGCTCCAAACGCTTCACAGTCACATCATCATCAACACGCGCAACGACAACTTGACCGTCTCTCACGTCTTGGGTTTTATGCACCGCGAGCAAATCGCCATCCATAATCCCGATGTCTTTCATACTCTCGCCATTTACACGAAGTAAGAAATCCGCTTGCGGTTTGAACATCGCAGGATCGACTTGGTAGTGCGCCTCTACGTGCTCTTGAGCCAGAATTGGCTCACCCGCTGCGACTTGACCAATCAAAGGCAAACCCTGCTCATCATTGGCTGCGTCTTCAAGCAGGATACGAATCCCACGAGAAGCGCCTGGAATAATTTCAATTGCTTGCTTACGAGCAAGCGCTTTTAGGTGTTCCTCTGCGGCATTCGCAGAGCGGAAGCCAAGCTCACGCGCAATCTCTGCACGAGTTGGTGGCATTCCGGTGTCATCGATTTTACTTTTGATCAAATCGAAGACTTGTTGTTGGCGTGGCGTTAACGGCTTCATGTCTCACCTGTCTTTTTATACAGTTAACTGTGAGTATATCCAGTAAATGCTCAAATGAAAACCCAATTGGTTGTTTTTTAATTTATTTGTGGGGAGCTTTCAGCTTACCGATTAAGTTCATTCTTTATTCGTTTAAAACACCGACTTTTCAGTTAATCAAGTCAAAGCAATAACTTAGGGGTTCGACTAATTTACAGCCAATAAAATTAAAAGGTTTGACCAGTTTCTGGTATCCTTGCAGCGCTTAAATTTTATCGCCTAGGCTTATTTCTATTGCCGTACTCATCTCTTTTTATAGAGAAGACATGCAAAGCGGAAACTGAAATAAGGTTAGGCCTGTTTGAATACCTATTGAGGCTGTGAACTTTATGTCTTCTGGACAATCATTTTCACGTTCATTACTAAAACTACCTTTATCGGTACTGGTAAAGGGCACCGCAATCCCGTCGAACCCGATTGAAGATCTGAACATCGACCTAACTAAACCGATTGTATATGCCCTGCCGTTCCGCTCGAACGTGGATTTGCTGACACTGCAAAAACAAGCCATGAGCCTTGGTCTACCCGACCCGCTCAGCCCGCTGGAAATCAATGGCAAAACGCTGAACCGTTTCGTCTTTATCGCTGCGCGTCCAACTGTGATGAACAACGATAATGATGTCCCAACCGATTCTGTCTCTCTGTTCACTGACTTACTGGAACTGCACAAGCTGGATAGTGAGTTGGATGTTCAAATGATCCCTGCAACCGTGCTTTGGGGTCGTAAGCCAGGTAAAGAAGAGAACCAAAAGCCTTACCTTCAACCGATGAATGGTCCGCAAAAAGCCAAAGCGGTAATGGCGGCGGGACGCGACTGCTTAGTTCGCTTTAGTCCTGTGGTATCTCTGCGTTATATGGCAGACTCTCACGGTACCGACAGCGCAATTGCGCACAAACTGGCTCGCGTGGCGCGTATCCACTTCTCACGCCAGAAACTGGCTGCTTCAGGCCCAAACCTGCCACAACGACAAGTGTTGTTTGCTCGTTTACTAAAATCTCCAGCTATTGAACTGGCGATTGCTGACGAAGCCAAGAGCAAAAACATCTCGATTGATAAGGCACGTAAAGAAGCCCACGACATCATGGATGAAATCGCCGCCGACTTCTCCTACAGTCTGGTGAAAAACGGCGACCGCATCCTGAGTTGGTTATGGACAAAACTATACCAAGGTTTGCACATCAATAACGCCTCGACTGTGCGTCGTTTAGCGCAAGACGGCCACGAAATTGTGTACGTTCCGTGTCACCGTAGTCACATGGACTACCTGCTGTTGTCTTATGTTTTATACCATGAAGGCATGGTGCCTCCGCACATTGCGGCAGGCATTAACTTGAACTTCTTCCCGGCCGGTCCGCTTTTCCGTCGTGGTGGGGCGTTCTTTATTCGTCGTAGTTTTAAAGGCAACAAACTGTACTCAACCATTTTCCGTGAGTATCTAGCTGAGCTGTTTGCCAAAGGCTATTCAGTCGAGTACTTCAGTGAGGGTGGTCGTTCACGTACAGGTCGCTTACTGCAAGCGAAAACGGGTATGCTGGCTATGACCATCCAAGCAATGCTACGTGGTCTAAACCGCCCAGTAACACTAGTGCCGGTCTACATCGGTTACGAGCACGTAATGGAAGTAGGCACTTACGCGAAAGAGCTGCGTGGCAAACGCAAAGAGAAAGAAAACGCAGGGCTTGTACTGCGTACTCTGCGTAAACTGCGTAACTTTGGTTTGGGCTATGTGAACTTCGGTGAGCCAATTCAGCTCAACCAATACTTGAACGAGCATGCTCCTGAGTGGACGAAAGACATCGACAGCATGGGTGGTAACAAACCACAATGGATGAATCCTGTGGTGAACGACCTCGCTAATAAGATGATGACGCACATCAATGATGCGGCGGCGGCAAACGCGTTGACCTTGTGTGCAACCGCACTGCTTGCTTCTCGTCAACGTGCACTTTCTCGTGACTCGCTGATCAACCAGATCGAGTGTTACTTAAAGCTACTCAAAAATAATCCGTACTCAAGCACCTCCACTATCCCTACCGAAAGTGCTGAGGAGTTGGTCGATCATGCAATTTCGCTTGATAAGTTCGTGATTGAAACCGATAGCATGGGTGACATCATTTCGCTGGACCGTAGCCAATCGATCCTGATGACTTACTATCGCAACAACATCATTCACTTGTTCGCTCTGCCGTCATTAATTGCCCAAATGCTCATTCGTCAGCGCAACCTTTCGGTAGCCAAGATTCAAGCGAATGTCGCGCAAATCTACCCATTCTTGAAGAAAGAGCTGTTCTTAAGTTACCAAGAAGACGAGTTAGATGAATTGGTCGTTAAAACACTGCATGAATTTGCCGATCAGAAAATGATTAGTCTGGATGGTGATAAGCTAGAGATCAATCAGTCGAACAACCAGCCTTTGGTTCTGTTAGGTCGCACGATAACTGAAACGCTGCAACGCTACTCTATCGCGATGAACTTGCTTGTTGCTTACCCTGAACTCGGTAAATCGGACCTAGAGCAGAAGAGCCAAGATATTGCTCAGCGCCTAGGGCGTTTGCACGGTATTAATGCGCCAGAATTCTTCGATAAAGGTGTGTTTACCGCGATGTTCAATACGCTCAAACAGCAAAAATACCTCGATAACGATGGTAACTGTGACACGAAGAAAACGCAGCAATTTGCACGACTACTGTTCACTCTGCTTTATCCAGAAGTGAAACTGACGATCGAAGAGAGTATTCACCAACTTCGGTCGTAACCGTTTTATCTTCTTTCAATAAGAAAAAGGCATCCAATCGGATGCCTTTTTCTATTTCTTCGCTTACCAAAATGCGACCAGTAACCCTATCGCTATCACCATGCCAACATAATTGTTGTTAAGGAAAGCCTTAAAGCACAACTCACGCTCACGGTGACGAATTAAGTGCTGCTGATAAACAAACAACGACGCTGCAATCAAAAGGGTCCAGTAGTAACTTTGTCCCAATTGGTAGAACTGCCCTAACCAAACCAACATCGCGAGTGTAATCAGTTGCAACACACCAATAATAAGCTTGTCATGACGACCAAACAGAATTGCCGTCGATTTAATGCCAATCTTTAGATCATCATCTCGGTCTACCATCGCATATTGAGTGTCGTACGCAATGGTCCACAAAGCGTTAATGAGGAACAAAAACCAAACAATCAATGGTAATTCCCCAGTTTGTGCAGCCCACGCCATTGGAATCGCCCAGCTAAAAGCCAAGCCTAAAAATAGCTGTGGAATATGAGTGTAACGCTTCATAAATGGATAGATGAACGCCAACACAATGCCAGCGAAGGATAGCTGAATCGTCAGCGGGTTCATGGTCAGCACTAACAAAAACGAGCTGATACCCAAAACCAAAAATAATCCAATCGCTTCTTTTGCTGTCACTTTCCCTGATGGCAGTGGACGTTGCTTAGTACGCTTTACATGGCCGTCGACTTTGCGATCTGCAAAATCATTAATCACGCACCCCGCACTACGCATTAGGAAAACACCCAATACAAACACGATGAATACATCCCAACTTGGCATCCCTTGGGCTGAGATAATTAGCGCCCAAATCGTTGGCCACATCAGTAACAGTGAACCAATCGGGCGATCCATGCGCATCAGTTGCCAATATGCTTTGGCTTTTTCTGCGGACATTTACACTGTCTCCTTAGCGTAAACTGGTGAATTAGATAAGAATAACTCGGCGACTAGCATCGGTTTGTGATTCATCCACAACCTTGAGCGTCGCGCTAACAAACGTCCTTCTGGTACGGCTACCCATCCCATTTGTAAAGAGTCTCGCTCAACGTTATCTGCGCTGAACACTGTTAATCCTAATGGGATATCCCCTTGTTGAGCCAAATCATACTGCTGATCAACTAAGGTTGAGCGAGGAATCAATGTCCGCCCAATAACCCAGTTATTATTGTCACCGCACAAAATTACCTCTCTCAGTAAGCAATCTTGTTCGGACAATAACTGGCTTTCGTCCTGTTTTAATGTCGCTGCAGTGACGATCTGATTTTGTAGCAATTCTACCGTTAACGCTTGGCAGTGCTGTTTTAAACGACGTGACAAAGACCCTTGCTCTTCAAGCCAATGCTTGGCAAATTCATTTGGAAATTCGAATTCTTCGGGGTTTTGCCACTCTACTTCCAATAAAGAAGCAAGATAGAGTGATGTTGGCTGATTCATACTAGTATTCAATTGGAGGCTTTATGCGTACAATAAAGCAACAACTTACCGTCCATAGTAATGTATGTAACCGTAAGTTCCGTTATTTGTTATAGACGGCCCATTGTATCAAGACTGAAGCGATTCGAATATCGCGATCCAGAGAAAGAAAAGTTAGAAATATGTACAAACGTTATATAGCCCAAATTATTTTTGCGTTAACCATACTATTCGCCGCACCAAGTTGGGCTGAAACGGAAGAAGCTGGACCTAAGTTGGCATACTTTACCCTAGAGCCTGATCTCACTACTAACTTTTACACCAAAGGCAAAAAGTTAGGTTATGTGCAAGTGCGCATCGACATCATGGTAATGAGTCAACAAGATTTATCAGTTGTTGAGCATCACCAACCTTTGATTCGCGATGCAGTGATTGAATTATTGGGTAAGCAAACAGAAGATACGATTAAGTCCCTTTCTGGCCGAGAAGATCTGCGCAAAACTTTAGTGACGACCCTCAACGAAACGCTTTTGCCTGAAACAGGTAAAACCATCATTGCCGATTTGTTGTTTACAAAATACCTTTATCAATAAACCCAAATCCGTTTTGAACATAAAAAAGACCGCTCTTGAGCGGTCTTTTCATTTCATCTGCTTTAGGCTTGCTGTTGGTATTTCATCTTGCCTGAATCAAACAGCGCAATCGCCATCCCCGACAGTAGCCCAACTAAGTGAGCGGTGTTTGCAATCGCCATAAATGGCTGCACAAAACCAAGAACTAACCATACCAACATAAAGACGATGATTGGCTTGGGTAGCGTAAGGCCTAAATGTGGCAAGCGGTAACCCAGTATCCACAAATAACCAAGCAGTGCATAGACCACGCCAGACAAGCCGCCGAAGTTAGCCCCTTCAACATAGAACTGGCCTGCCCCTGAAAGCGCTGCCGACACCACAAAGAGTTGCAATAGCTTACCGGAACCGAGACGACGTTCGATGTCGCCACCCAACTGCCACCACCATAGTAAGTTAAACACGATGTGAGTTACTGAAAAGTGCAGTAACGCATGACTTAGCCATCGCCACACTTGCCATTGTTGCCCCTCAAAAGCCGGGAAGTGCAACAACTTAAACACGCCATTGCCAAAGCCAAACATTTGTAACAAGTAGATGATGATACAGACTGTCATGATCAGCAAAGTCATGGGGCCAGCTTTCGCTTTGACCATGCTTATGATACTCGGGCTGGAATAATGAAATGTGCTCTTACGAGTATCGGCAACGTCCCACGAGGCTGCGCTGTATTTTGAATCAGACGGATTAGCAAGGAACTGCTTAAGTTCGGCTTCCGCTTCTATTTCATGCTGGCTATCAGTCAGCCACAGCGCAAACTGCCCATCTCCTTCTGGCATCATTTCGATGTCAATTTGGCGAGAGGCCATATAATCAATAAAGGCTTGCGCCATACGTGGATTATTTAACGTTACCAATCTCTTCATTAACTTCTCACTATCGGTAGTTCTGCTCGATGCCAGGCTTCAAAGCCACCATCTACACTGTACACCTGTTCAAAGCCTTGGTTAACCAAATATTGCGCTGCACCTTGGCTACTAATGCCGTGGTAACACATCACTAGAATAGGTTGTTCGAACTCCACTTCATCCATAAACGCAACGATCGTATCGTTAGTTAAATGATACGCGGACTCCGCATGCGCAACGGCAAACGATTGAGGGTCACGGATATCTACAAGCTTCGCATCACCCTGCTCGAGCAGCGCTTGCGCACCTTGTACATCGATATGCTTAAACTGATCCATTTACTTTCTCATTGTCTTAATAATATACCCAAGCAACCTCGAACCTAACGTACTAATCAGCACCCGTGGTACAGCATAAAATCCATATTTGAAGTTGCTTGGGTATACTGCCGCTATTGTAACCTATCCAACGGCAAACTTAGACACATGGATAATCAGGGTTTTCAAAAGTGTACACATTCCAACCATTTGTGGATAAAGCTGTGAATTGCGTTGATAAAGTGTATTTGGATCTTTTGATCCACAATATGTAGTGATGATCCTGATCTAACTGTGTGTATATCTATAACTATCCCCAGATGGAAAAGTGCTTGAATCCCTTACTTTGTCCGGGTTTCGAACAGTTGATAAATAATTACTTCACAGAGTTATACACAGGTAGCACATAAAATCCGGATCGCAAACGCTATCGATTTTCGATCGACAATAAAAAAGCCGAGATCACATGATCTCGGCTTTCTATGAAAATCTTACTTTCAATTAGCAGTGGAAATTAAAATTCACCCACGGCCAATTTTAGTTTCTTCATTGCATTTTTTTCTAGCTGGCGAATACGCTCGGCAGAAACACCGAACTCATCAGCTAAGTCTTGCAATGTTGCTTTCTCATCATCTAACCAACGAGAACGCACGATGCGCTGACTACGCTCATCCAAACTCGCTAATGCATGACCCAAGCGATTGTTGGTGTGCATTTCCCAGTTGGCGGCTTCAATGTTGTCGGCCACATCAGACGATTTGTCTTCTAGGTATAGCATCGGCGCTGTGTAAGCGTTTGAACTGTCGTCTTCATCAGTTGGCATATCAAAGGTTGAATCCACCGCCGCTAAGCGTGATTCCATCTCGCGAACTTCAGAAGGCTCAACACCTAACTCGCGCGCAACGGTTTCCACTTCACCGTTGTTAAACCAACCCAAGCGCTTTTTCGACTTACGCAGGTTGAAGAACAATTTACGTTGCGCTTTAGTGGTCGCAATTTTCACGATACGCCAGTTACGTAGCACGTATTCGTGGATCTCTGCTTTGATCCAGTGGACAGCAAAAGAAACCAAGCGAACCCCTACTTCTGGGTTAAAACGCTTAACGGCTTTCATTAGACCGATGTTACCCTCTTGCACAAGATCCGCCATCGGCAAACCGTAGCCAGAGTAACCACGAGCAACGTGAACAACGAATCGTAGGTGCGAAAGAATTAGACCTTTTGCAGCCTCAATCTCACCTTTATAGTGTAATCGTTCTGCCAGCTCACGCTCTTCGTCTGCAGTCAGCATTGGGTAGCTGTTTACTGAGCGAATATAGCTATCAAGGCTATCTTGCGTGACTAGAGCCATCGGATACGCTTCTTTTGTCATTCAATTCCTCATCAATCTCTGATCTGGAGCATTACATTGCAATTTAGCTTCGATATCTTGAACTCAAAATGAACAAGTTTCAAGAAGGGGAAGCAATTATCCATAAACATTTGGTCTAAGCAAGGGTTCAAAATTAGCTAGTGCTAATAAAATCCAAGTAATAAGACCGCCATCACTTAAACTGGTTCAATTTCTTTTAAATGTCGTTGCGCAGAAAAACGCGCCGCAATACATCCCAAAAGACTCCCAATGATGATTAATAACAAAGATTCATCCCAACTTAGACCAATCAGGCGGAACTGGCTATCGTACAACGCAGCAAGGTCTTCCACCGCACTATTCATGACAATGGTCACTAAAGCCGTTACCAACCACGCAATAGTGGCACCTAACACGCCAAACCACATGCCTGTGTACAAGTAAGGGCGCAGAATAAAACTGTCCGTCGCACCGATCAGTTTCATGGTTTGAATCTCTTCTTTATTCGCCAGCACATTAAATCGCAATGTATTGCCAACGATTAAAAATACCGCACCGAGCATCAGTACTGTCAGGGTAATGACAATAATACTCGCGAGAGTTTTGATGGCATCAAGACGCGCCAGCCAGTCTTCGTCAAGTCTCACGTCGGTCACATCTTGTTGCTCTCGAACGTCTTTGGCTAATGACTGAATATCACTTTTTAGCTCCGAATCTGGCGTAATCACCAACACACCAGGTAGCGCATAGCCACTTAAAAGACTGATAGCTTGGTCGAACCCTGCATATTGGCTTAAATCAGATAGACCTTGTTGCGGTGAAATATATTCTACCTCTTTTACCAAAGGCCAAGTTTCAATTTGATCTTTGAGAACCATCACTCGCGCATCCGGCATGCCTTCAACTAAGTAAGCACTAACTTGTGAAGGAGAAGCGACATCTTCCGCTGCCCCCGCAACGTTTTTCCCCAATAGATACAAACAAGCTGGCATGGCAAGTGCCATGGAGATGACCGCTAGGGTCAGAATGTTGCCTAGTGGTCGTTGCCATAAGGCGCTAAAAGAGGATTTAGCTTGTTTTGCGTGGACAGAGAAAAAACCATCGGTATTCGCACGCTTGGCACTACGGCCTTTCCCCTTCTTTTGGGAGTGCTTGTTACCTGCCATAGTCTTCTACCTCACTTAGGAAGCCTTGGTTCAATTCAAAATGACGATACTGTGGGCGAGTGTTTACTAACCCCACATCGTGCGTGGCAAGTAAGATTGTCACGCCCGCACGGTTAAATTCTTCGAATAGACGCAACACACGGTTGGATAATTCTGGGTCAAGGTTACCCGTAGGCTCATCAGCCACCAGCAACGTTGGTCGATTAACCACAGCACGGGCAATACCGACGCGCTGTTGCTCACCACCAGAAAGTTGACTAGGTAGACAACGAGCTTTATCGAGTAAGCCCGTTTTATCTAACGCCGCAGAAACACGTCGTTTGATTTCGTTTTCAGAAATCGATTCGATACGCATTGGCAGAGCGACATTGTCGTACACACTGCGATCCATCAATAGGCGATGATCTTGAAAAACAATCCCAATATTGCGGCGCAAAAAAGGGATGTCTTTGCCTGGAATACGCGTGATGTCGTGGCCATTAAAATGGATTTTGCCATCGGTTGGTCGCTCTATCGCGCAGATCAATTTCAGCAAGGTACTTTTACCAGCCCCGGAATGTCCGCCTAAAAACGCCATTTCACCGCGCCTCAGGTGAAAATCGACTTTTTGCAGTGCTTGTCGACCACCTCGGTAAGCTTTGCTTACTTGCTGAAATTTGATCACCGTTGATTTCCTCTAACTCTTTTTATTCTTCACGACTAAACAGTGCGTCAATAAACTCTTGAGTTTCAAATGGACGCAAGTCTTCGATACCTTCACCCACACCAATGTAACGAATTGGAATACCGAACTGATCAGCAATAGCGAAAATTACGCCGCCCTTGGCTGTACCATCCAGCTTAGTCAAAGTAATCCCGGTTAGAGGGGCAACATCACTGAAAAGTTTCGCTTGGCTAATGGCATTTTGTCCTGTACCTGCGTCAAGCGTTAGCATGATCTCATGTGGTGCAGATTCATCAATTTTCTTCATCACACGTACAATCTTACGCAGCTCTTCCATTAGGTTCGCTTTGTTCTGTAGACGACCTGCTGTATCAGCAATCACCACATCCACACCACGTGCTTTTGCCGCTTCAATCGCATCATAGATAACAGAGGCACTGTCTGCGCCAGTATGTTGAGCAATCACAGGAACATTATTACGTTCACCCCACACTTGTAGCTGCTCAACCGCTGCGGCACGGAAAGTATCGCCCGCTGCAAGCATCACTTTTTTGCCTTGAGTTTGGAACTGCTTCGCTAGCTTACCGATGGTCGTGGTTTTACCCACGCCATTTACACCTACCATCAAGATGACGTAAGGCGTTTTGTTGCTATCGATTTCTAGTGGCTGTTCGACTTTAGAAAGAATCTCAGCCATTTCTTCTTTCAACAAACCATAAAGGGCTTCGCCGTCTTTCAGATCGCCACGTGTGGCTTTTTCTGTCAGGTTGTTGATGATTTTTGTTGTGGTATTCATGCCCACATCAGCAATAAGCAGTTGCTCTTCTAGCTCTTCAAATAAGTCCTCATCGATTTTCTTACCACTGAATAGACCGAAGAAGCCAGCACCAATATTTGCTTTTGTTCGGCTTAGGCTGCGTTTAAGACGAGCAAAAAAGCTTTCTGTTGGCTTTTCTTGTTCTTGAACACGAGGCGCGGCCGATACGACTTCTGGCTCTTCTGCTTCTGCTTCTGCTTCTGCTTCTGCTTCTGCTTCTGCTTCTGCTTCTGCTGGGGCAGCCTCTGATTGTTTCTCTTCTTCTTCAAGTTCTGGCGTTGCTTCCGCTTGCTCAGCAACCGCTTCGGTTTGCTGCTCTTCAGAAGGCGCTTCCACTGCTTCTTCTTTTACTGTTTCTTCAGTTTTTGGTTTTGGGCTTTGTTCTTCGTCACCAAAACCTAGCCACGAAAGTAATCCGCGCTTCTTTTTTTCCGTCATCTGGGGCTATCCTAGATTGTTCTTTTATCTATTAATGACTCTTTTTTGACAAGATTATTATCTGTCTAAAAAAGGCTAATGACAAAGTTCTGAAAACTTTCCGATTAGGTAATTCTAATCTTATTAGTGTTACACTCTGTCATCTTGAATATTCTGGGCTGTATCCAAGCTCCAAGCTTATTGCTTGGGCGATTAGATATAGTATCACTTTATTAGCGGTCAAAAAATCTATGGTAAGACGTCGCCAGCAAAACTCATCACAAAAAAAGCCAACAACGGGCTTTGTTCGCATTATTAGTGGCTTATGGAGAGGCAGAAAACTTCCTGTACACGATGCTGAAGGCTTACGCCCCACGACAGATCGCGTCAAAGAAACGCTGTTTAACTGGTTAGCTCAAGATGTACCACAGGCAAAATGTCTCGACTTGTTTGCTGGCTCTGGCGGCTTGGGATTTGAGTCAGCTTCGCGCCAAGCAGAGCAAGTGACCATGGTTGAGCTAAACCCACAAGCTTTCCAACAGTTACAAAAGAATGTTGCCTCTCTTAACGCGAACAACATCCAAGTGGTAAATACCGACGCACTGAGTTTTTTGAAGCAACCGGGTTCTGCTCACCATGTGGTGTTTATTGACCCACCGTTTCGCAAAGGTCTATTGGATGAGACCGTGGCTCTGCTAGAACAAAATGGCTGGCTCGCGGAAGATGCGATGATTTATATTGAAACAGAAAAAGAACTCAATATTGCCGACTTACCAGAAAACTGGCAATTACATCGAGAAAAAACAGCAGGCCAAGTGAGCTATCGTCTTTACGAACGTACCTCCGCATAACGCCTCGATTTAAAAGGATACTTAAATGAAAGCACTAATTATGCTGGCCAAAGCGGCTATCGCCTTTGTTTGGTTAGTATTAATCCTAAATATTTTTATGCCCTTTCCCGGCAATGCCGCGATTGCGCTATACATCATGACCGCTTTTTTGTTCATCATGCACGGTTTACAAATGGCCATCTTCATTGGTGCATTTGGCGACAAAATAAAAATGAGCAGTTGGGAAAAATATTCAATCCTGATTTTTGGTATTTTTGCCCTACTCGATATTCGTCGTAAACACATGATGTAATCGCTCAGATACGAAAAAGCCGCTCTTGTGAGCGGCTTTTTTTCTGCGTTTCGTTCGTCACCCAATGTAACTTTTTACACCATCCAAGAACATTTGAGTGGAGATCATCACCAGTAACAAGCCCATTAAGCGTTCTACCGCCTTCAAGCCACGTTCACCCAACAAGCGATTAAAGAAGCCATAAAACATCAGTATAAAAAATGTTGCGCCCCACGCAATTACGACTGATGCTGACATTTCCAACATTTTCTCTGGATGTTGCGAAGACAGTAAAAGCAAGGCTGCAATCACTGAAGGGCCCGCGATCATAGGAATGGCCATCGGAACAATAAAGGGCTCCTCGCCTGCTGCCAGTCCAGTGATGCTGCCAGCACTCGGGAAAATCATCTTAATCGCAATAATGAAGAGAATAATGCCACCTGAAATGCTGAGCGTTTCTGGCTGGACATGCAAAAAACTTAAGATGCTTTGTCCTGCAAACAGAAACAACATCAAAATCAGTAAGGCAAACAGTAGTTCACGAATCAATACCTTACGACGACGCTTGGGATCGATATGTTTGAGAATAGACAACACAATCGGCAAGTTACCGAGAGGGTCCATGATTAGAAACAGCATGGTCGCTGCAGAAAGAATGTCCATATTCTGGCCTCACCTCAAAAATGGCGGCCAGTGTATAGCAAACTGACAACATGAGTATATGACTGAGGGCGAAAACACCATAGTCACCCTCGATCTTAGCCGCCGTTTAGTGATTGCAAACTCGCGCCATATTGACCACAAACTTACCTTCAAGCTCACGAATTTTGTCGCGCTTGAGCAAAAATGCTAGTAATGCATCTAAGTCTAGATCATTCAGTTTACAGGTGTGAAAGCGAACGCTAGCACCAAAGTGCTGTGTGAGGGCTTCGCGATCCATTGGTGTTTCTCTAAGTAGGTTTAGCAGCTCGTGAGCATGGATTTCACTCATTATTGACTCCAGTTATTAAGAACAATGCGTTCAGTTTACTGAAATCCTCAAGAGCTGCTTTGACTTAAATTAGTAAATGATTGAGGCAACAATGAGGGCATGAGCAAAAAAGTAACTGCCACTCACCCACAAATAGGCGTGTTTCATCGGTTTTCGATAACCGTGTATCGCGTATGCCAGCGCCGAATAGATCAAAACTAAGGTTCCGCTAAAGCCGATAGCATTGGCGTAACTCGGCACTTGTAACCAAACTTCACCGGCTGCCCAAGCAAGTTGAACCAGCATCATCCCCATGATCACAACAGGGAATACCAGAGAGTCGAGTTGAGGCAGCAACAAAAAGAACGCCACGATACTCGCTGCAAGCAGCAGGGCCAACAGCCACCAGACAATCTCACCATTAAGCTGCACCCAAAATGACTTGCTGTAGCATACCTGGGCAACCAGATAAGCCGTAAAATAGATTAGCTTACGAGTTTTAAACGAGTGCAGCGTATCTGCCACCATAGACACAATCAGCCCACCCGCAATCCAGTAGGTATATGTTGCGGATGCACCTTGAGTTAACACCAACACAAGAAGAAGTAGCAGAGTAAAGATTTTAAACACGAGGGATTGTGTCGGGTTAGCTTGCTTTGCTCCCAACACGGAATACACACCTGATAGCCCTATCGCCAGCCAACTCCACATGCAGTATACACCTTTTACTTAAACTCGCCGCTAGTCTAGGTAGACCAGTTTTGATGTAAAGACACAATCTACGAAAGTTGGATCTCGCTAGCGATTCGAAACATTTTGTAACCCTCAGCCTACGTAATAATAAAGCCGATGAGCCTGAATGATGCCACTAAACATTGGGGCCAAGCTTTGCTCATCAGCCGAACCCATCAAATCACACGACACAATAACCAACGCTTTCTAAAACTATTTAACTGAAAAACAGATAAGTGCTCCAGGTAAGCCGCCATTTCACAAACTGACGATTAAACCACCAGGATGTATGTAATGCAGGCAACAAGAATAAATAACAGACACAAAATAGAAAATAGTCTTAGTAGCGCTCTAAGAGAGGAGAAACCACTGATGACTAGGGGTAAAAACTAAGAAAACCGACCTTAATTCAGTAAAAAAAACATCAGACAAGAAAAGTAAGTCAATGATAAATAAAACCATAATTTCAATAACAGATAAAAGTGCGGACTTCATAAACCATAGAATCACTAAACACTTTTGAAGCCCATATTTTCTCATAAGGTAAGAAAATCTCACTCCATGCTTTCGATTTGACGATGCAACCTCATAGCACATTTTTTAATTTTCTCAATTTTTGAGAAATACAGACAAAATAAACACCCAACATACCACTCGAAACAAAAAACAATTACAAAGCCAACATCACAAACCATTTAACATTATAAAATCATACACTTAAAACAAAAAAGGATAGAAATAAAACAATGTGAACACTTTAAATACAGCACAAAAAACATAGTTTCATTAGTCAGAATCACGTAAAACCAGACAAGTTAAGTGTGGTTTTTGAAAAGATTAACGAGCATATGTTGATCAAACCCCAAAAACAGTGCTATATTAAATTCATCGAGTTCATCAAAGATTAAGGGGTAGTGTTATGATTTCATCTTCTCAAAAACAAGGGCTGGTTATGATTGCAGTGGTTGTGGGTTTAATGACACTGCCAATGATGTACTAACCCAATGATTTAAAATAAAAAAGGACGCAAATGCGTCCTTTTTTATTTATCTGTATAGCTCTACTGAATGTGCTTAGACAAAATATCCCAGTGCATATAGTAGAAACCAAGAGCGGCCAGCGTAATCAACGTCATTAGCAAAATTGCTGTACGCCAAATAAAGCGAGAGCTTCTTGGTGTCAGCTCTTTTTCACAAGCATCACATGCCGCCATAAAGCCTTTACGATCATCCAGCTTGTAATCGTCTTCGTGCACCACTTTGTTACGCACGGTTGCGATGAATCGAAGCTTTGCTATCACGTCATGCGGTAAACGTTCTTCACAACTATTAATAAGTTGGTGCAACCCTTTCCCTTCTGCATGGTACTGAGTACGCAAAAGTTTTTCGATCGTTCGGGTACGCATGACTACTTTTTCAATATCTGACATCGTAACCCTCCTTACCAGACCCTTCCTATGTTCATTATTTTTATTCTTCTATAAATTTAGAGCTTTTTCGAGCCGTTAAGTGCAATTTTACTTTCAATTTGTGCCCTTGAGCTCATATAGCCTAACAAGTGAAAGCCGCTTCGTTCAGCTTTAGTGACTTCGCTTGCAGATGAAGCGACGATTTCATCGTGCATCATTAAGATAAATCGTGAAGTGCGCCGAATAATCTCCATATCCCTTTCATTAGATTATGAATAAGCTACCTCAACTCATCGTTTCGTCAGCGAGTTCTGTAGAATGGGACCCGATAAAACATTGGAGGTTAATATGCCAATCTCACTTATTGTCGCCCTATTCGCCCTTATTGCCTTGGGCGCGTGGGTGTTTTTCCGTTTTTATAGTAAGCACTATGTGGGCGAAGACGCTCCAGAGCAAAGCGCGCAGGTAACGGTTTTAGATAAACAAGCGATAGACATACCAAACGCACCACCAGGTCAAGACGATCAAGAGTATTGGATTTACGTTCAACGTGGTTCTATCGGTCCAAAGCGTGAATTCCAAATTGGAGTGCATTACTACCATGCACTCAACCCTGGAGATAAGGGAACACTGACCTATCGCGGCAACAAGTTCCTTCACTTCGCTATCAAACGTTAAGGCAGTAACCAACGAGTCTTGGCAGAACGAGAAAAGAGATAGCTCATCGCCAAGGCTCCAGCTCCACTTAGAACGATCCAGACTGGAATCACCCACGCAGGATGTCCTGTGTACCAACCGAACTCTTTCATCGGCCATAAGAAAATAGGGTGAAGTAAGTAAATCCCTAAGCTGTGCTGACTGATCACACTAACCACTTTTTGTACTTTTGGTGATAAGCCTTCACCAAAGTAACGCCCGATCATAAAAATCATCGAAGCCGCTAGAATCACATTCAGTGTTTTATAAGAGAGCCAGCGCCCAACCGTATACTTCTCCGCCTCTAAGCTATTTGTCACAACCATCGTAAAGGTCACTGCCAACGCCACGAGCCCTAGCCCAACAAATAAGGTCACCATAGAGCGATTCAAAGGTACCTTTTGAAATAAAACATACCCCAGTGGAAGGTAACCCATATAAAGCCACATCTGATTACTCCAAGGGCCATCAATCTTGAACAAGAACAGTGTGCTGGTGAAAAGCCAAAATGCGAGATAGGTATACAAGACATTGTCATCCACGTTGCGTACCATCCATTGAAACAGCGGAATCACAAAATACAGTGGTATAAAGTAATAGAAAAAGCCGAGATGGTAATACGTTGCGTGGAATGGGCTATTGCTTAATACCTCTTTTACGGTTTCAAAATCAAAGCCTTGAGAAGTCCAACCTGAAAGGTATGCATAAAACATCGACCAAATAAGAAATGGAACTAAAACTTTGCCCAAACGCCTTTTGATATAATACTTACCGTCAAATGGTCGAGTGTCACTGAGCATTAGCGCTCCGGTGATCAAAATAAAAACTGGCACTGCCCAGCGGGTTACGCTATTCACGCCTACCGCTGTCAGCCATTGGTCAAATGGAATCACTCCTAACTCATTTCGATACGGTGCCAAGACGTGAATGGCGATCACTGCTACCGCTGCGAAGCAGCGCAATAAATCAAAAAACAGAACCCTTTCTCTCATACCTTTCCCTACTTTGAGTCGCTTATCGTTTATAGCATAGGGTAAATCTCAACCAGTGAAATGGTTAACAATCTGTTTTTGCTTATTTTTAACTCAACAATGACCTACAACGGGGATTTCATCACCACTCTAATCACTTAACGAGAACCAAAAACCAAGCATCAGTATTCACTCTCGATGCCAAACCGACACAATCTGATTACAGCAAACGGCGCATAAGAAGTAAATTACCACCTTCTAAAGAAGGTGGCTTTGTGTGAGCCCCCTAAAAGGGGGCCTTTGTTTAGTCCAGCGCC
>NZ_JAWOUH010000031.1:0-38419 GCF_033339295.1 Vibrio sp. 704
TGATAGGTCTATATTGTTAAAGAGCTTGCTTTGCGAGAAGTTTTTCTCTCAAAGCGGAGGTGCATTCTAGCGATTTAATTGACAGTGTCAAACACTTTTTGCAATTTTATTTTTCGTAGAAGCTTTCACCTCTCCGACCCTGCTGAAGCCTTATCGCGTCTGCCGTGTCGGTGGATGCGCATTATAGGGAACTCAGATCCGTTCGCAACCCTTTTTTGAAAAAAAATGGAAAAAAATGACTGTTCGATGACTATTTCATCAAAAAAGCAAAAAAGAGGGTAAAAAACCCTCTTTTTCTGCCTTAAAAGCCGTATTTAAATGAATGCGTACGCGTCTGCGAACATACGTTCGCTCTTCGCTTTCTTGTTCTGAGTGAACTGTTCACGTGCTGCGCCAGCCATTTCAAAACGACCTGCAATATAGATATCGTAGTTTTCTAAGCTTTCGAAATCTTCAGCTACAGCTTGTAGCACGTTACCAACTTTACCTTGCCAGTCTGCAGGAGCTTCTTCTACTACTGGCACAAAGTGAACATTGGCAAACTTGTCGGCAATCTCGACCAGTTCGTCTTTAGCATAAAGCTGGCAGTTATCGCGCGCCCCCCAATATAAATAGATAGGATTGGTTTTATTCTGCGCTACGCAGTGATCCAGAATCGAGCGAACGTAACTGAAGCCTGTACCACCAGCAATTAATAATAATGGGCGTTCGCTTTCTTCTTGAACCCAAGCATCGCCATGTGGCGCATCAATTTCAATCTGACCATCAGTTTCAAGCGCCGCTTGCATTGCTTCGACAACTTCTTGTGCATAAGCGTTGTGTTCCGCCGCACCGATGTGCAGTTCAAGTTCACCTTCATGACGACAAGGGCTGCTTGCGATAGAGAAAGGACGTTTGTCTTTTTCACCCATCACCACCATTAGGTACTGACCCGCTTTAAAAGGCACTGGTGATTCTGGATGAAGAAGGATTTGGTAAGTATTACAAGCTAACGGCTGAATAGACTTTACTTTACATTGGATGGTCATGGTGTTCCTCTCGCTTACTCGTCAAAAGTAAGCACTAAATTACTTTCTGTATAGGCTTGGCAAGGGAATATCCAGCCTTGCTGTTGCTCTTTTTCGGTTAGCATCGGTTCGAGGTGATAGCTCACCTCGCCCGTTAGCTTTTTACACATGCACATGGCGCAAGCGCCAACTTGGCAACGGTGCGGGAAGCGAATATTGTTGTTGAGCGCAGCTTCCAACACCGTCTCCCCTTCTTTTACTTGGAACGTAACGTCCATTGGTAGAAGGTGGACTTGATGACTCATAGAATACCTAACTGGTCCCAAATCTCATCGACTTTAGCCACAAGTTTAGGATCTTTTTTGATAGGCGTGCCCCACTCGCGCGTGACTTCAGATTCGAACTTGTTGGTCGCATCCAGTCCTAATTTGGATGAACTCTCAGTCTTACCAAGCACTTGAATCGTGTCTCTATCTGGGTCCATTCGAGTTGTCACCGCCCAAATGATGTCATTCCAATCTCGTGCGTTGACGTCATCGTCGCACAAAATAATGAATTTGTTATCCGTGTACTGAGCAAAGAAGTCCCACAAGTATTCCATCAATGCTTGAGATTGACCGGCTTGGTCTTTCTTCATAGTCACGACAGCAAATTGGTTGTTTGCTGTAACTGGAAGATAGACGTCAACAATCTCAGGGCGTTGCTGTTTCAACTCATTCAGTTCTGCTTCGGTAATCGCTTTGCTGTCTCGCTCAGTGACCTCGGTTCGCGTCGCCAGCTCGGCATCCCATTTAATGGTCGCATCTAAGCCCATTTTGGAGCCAAGCCCAACCACAGGTGAAGCAAAGTCGAGCGAGTCGATTGGCGTGTTATCTATCATCAAAGTATCATGTATAGGGTCCATATGCTCTGACATGGCTTTAACGACATCATTCCAATCTCGTGCGTTTACCGATTCATCGCACACAATAACAAACTTGGTATACATGAATTGACGTAAGAAAGACCACACGCCCATCATTACGCGCTTGGCATGTCCTGGGTACTGCTTCTTCATGGTGACGACGGCCATTCGGTACGAACAACCTTCTGGCGGTAGATAGAAGTCTTCAATCTCTGGGAATTGCTTTTGCAGAATAGGCACAAACACTTCGTTTAATGCCACACCCAATACAGCTGGTTCATCTGGCGGACGACCTGTGTAGGTGCTGTGATAAATAGGGTCTTTACGCATAGTAATGTGCGTAATAGTAAATACGTGGTGCTTTTCTTTTTCGTTATAGTAGCCAGTATGGTCACCGTAAGGACCTTCATCAGCAAACTCATTCGGGTCGATATAGCCTTCCATCACGATTTCCGCGCTTGCTGGCACTTCCAAATCATTGCTGACTGACTTCACGACTTCCGTTTTGCTTCCACGTAGCAAACCTGCAAATGCGTATTCCGATAGCGTATCTGGCACTGGTGTTACTGCGCCAAGAATGGTTGCTGGGTCTGCACCAAACGCGACCGAAACTGGGAAAGGTTTACCTGGATTGGTTTCCATCCAATCGCGCAGATCAAGCGCACCACCACGATGGGCTAACCAACGCATGATGATTTTGTTCTTGGCAATTTTCTGCTGACGGTAAATGCCTAGGTTCTGACGTTTCTTATTTGGACCTTTGGTTACGGTTAAGCCCCAAGTAAGCAGCGGCGCTACATCTTCTGCCCAACAGCTCATTACCGGAATTTTATCCAAGTCGACTTCATCACCTTGCCAAACAATGTCTTGGCATGGTGCTTTACGTAAACGCTTAGCCGGCATGTTCAATACTTGTTTGAACACAGGCAGTTTTTCTAACGCGTCTTTGAAGCCTTTTGGTGGCTCAGGTTCTTTTAAATAAGCCAGCAGCTTACCGACTTCTCTTAATTCTTTAACGTCTTCGCGTCCCATACCGATTGCGACACGCTCTGGTGTACCAAACAGGTTAGTCAAAACAGGTACGTCGTAGCCGATTGGGTTCTCAAACAACAGCGCAGGTCCACCAGCACGCAAGGTGCGGTCGCTGATTTCTGTCATTTCATAAGCGGGCTCGACAGGGTGAGTGATGCGTTTAAGTCGACCTTTCTGTTCTAGGTGGTCGATAAATTCGCGTAAATCCTTAAAACTCATAGGCCTTCATGCTGGCTGATTA
This sequence comes from Vibrio sp. 704, assembly GCF_033339295.1. Taxonomy (NCBI): domain Bacteria; kingdom Pseudomonadati; phylum Pseudomonadota; class Gammaproteobacteria; order Vibrionales; family Vibrionaceae; genus Vibrio; species Vibrio sp. 704. Next base: position 3,185 of record NZ_JAWOUH010000031.1, read on the forward strand.
AACTGTCCGCAGTATAACAAATAGGAGGACGCTAAGATCCTCCTATTTTGTGTGGGTATGTGAGCCAGATTACTTTAATACTTGTTCAATCTGCCGAGTCTTTATCTGATGGTTCGAAGATACTAACTCTTCCAACCAGGTTTGATGCCCTTGTTGAGCAAGCTCTCGAGCAACCATGGTTGCTTCTTCTGATAACGCCATTTTTCTAACTAGAAACTGCTTTACTTGCGGAGATAGAGGGTTAGATTTTGTAAGTAGACTAATAGCTTCTGGCTTGAGTGATGGGTTAACTGTGGCATTCATCAATTGCTGAATGGAAAAAACGTCTCCAACCGCAGCTAAACGCTCAAGTTCGGACTGGCTGTTGTAATCGGCTTTCATCCGCCAGAGTAAGTTGTACACTTCCTCATCCTGACTAACTTGTGCCAACCTGACTATCACGGCCGTCGAGGGTAACCAACTGGTCACATTTGCTTTGGTTAACTGGGCCGTTAATGCAGCAAGCGCATTGGGTGATAAGCTGTCTAACTCTCGAATCAAAAGCGCTTCACGCGCTTGAGCTTGTTGAGATGGCCCTGTAAGCCATTGCTTTAAGTTAAGCTCTCTTCGTTCAGCTTGTAAGACAAAGTCCAAGGTACTTTGGTCTTGTTTCCAACGCTTAATCAAGCGACTAGCAATAACGGGAAAGTTAAAAGCGGGTACACTAAATTCATACCCATCACCCCGCTCTAACACTTGATAAGTCGGGGTCATACGGATCTGGGACTCAACAAACAGAGCCATTCGAGGCGTGAGAATCACATCTTGCTTTTCAAGCTTTTCCAATAATTGAAAGCGCACCACCTCTTGTTGAGGCAAAGCAAGTCTATCAAGGGCAAATTTAAGCGAGTTGACTTCATCTCTGACAGCGTAATCAAGCAGTTCAGAGACTTTAGTCTGTATTTGAGTATCCTGAAGCCACTGTTCTACTACAGACTCATGCATTTCCTTGGCAGATAATGTCGCAGGTAGAGTGATAAGTGACAAGCTCAGGAGTAATGACGACAACATTCCTTGTTGCATGTTAACCTCCCGATAACATTTCCTTCATTCTGATACTTCTATCGGGAGAAAGCAATAAAAAAGCCACCGATATACAGTGGCTTTTCGCAGAATAACTTATCTGAGATTATTGACGACGCATCGCATCGAAGAACTCATCGTTGGTCTTCGTCATCGCTAGCTTATCGATTAGGAACTCCATTGCGTCGATTTCGCCCATTGGGTGAACGATCTTACGCAGAATCCACATCTTCTGTAGTTCGTCAGTCTTCGTCAGTAGCTCTTCTCGACGTGTACCTGAGCGGTTGAAGTCAATCGCAGGGAATACACGCTTCTCAGCAATCTTACGGTTCAAGTGCAATTCCATGTTACCTGTACCCTTGAACTCTTCGTAGATAACTTCATCCATTTTAGAACCAGTATCTACTAGTGCCGTTGCGATGATAGTTAGGCTGCCGCCTTCTTCTACGTTACGTGCAGCACCGAAGAAACGCTTAGGACGATGTAATGCGTTTGCATCCACACCACCAGTTAGTACTTTACCTGATGAAGGCACTACGGTGTTGTAAGCACGAGCTAGACGAGTGATAGAGTCAAGCAAGATAACTACGTCTTTCTTATGTTCAACAAGACGTTTTGCTTTCTCGATCACCATTTCCGCTACTTGTACGTGACGAGATGCTGGCTCATCGAAAGTCGACGCAACCACTTCACCTTTAACTAGGCGCTGCATCTCAGTTACTTCTTCTGGACGTTCGTCGATAAGAAGAACCATCAACTCACACTCTGGGTGGTTGTACGCGATGCTTTGCGCGATGTTTTGCAGAAGCATTGTTTTACCCGCTTTAGGCGGAGCAACAATCAGACCACGTTGACCTTTACCGATTGGCGATGCCAAGTCTAAAACACGTGCTGTAATGTCTTCTGTTGAACCGTTACCACGCTCCATAACCATTCGCTCATTCGCATGTAGAGGGGTAAGGTTTTCAAATAGGATCTTGTTACGGGCGTTGTCTGGTTTATCGTCGTTAACGGTATTGACTTTTAGAAGGGCAAAGTAACGTTCACCGTCTTTTGGTGGACGAATTTTACCAGCGATAGAGTCACCAGTACGTAGGTTAAAGCGACGAATCTGACTTGGTGATACGTAGATATCGTCCGGACCCGCAAGGTATGAACTATCTGCACTGCGTAGGAAACCAAAGCCGTCTTGCAGAATTTCCAGAACCCCATCGCCAAAGATGTCTTCGCCGCCTTTCGCGTGCGCTTTTAAAATCGCGAAGATGATGTCTTGTTTTCTTAAGCGAGCTAGGTTCTCTAATCCTAAGCTTTCGCCCAGTTTTACAAGGTCAGACACAGGTCTGTTCTTCAGTTCGGTAAGGTTCATGGTGGTGGATTCTTGTTTAGTCAAAATAAGATCTGTTTTCTAGTTAAGATGGATTTGGTCTCAGGATCGACCAAGAAGAGAAATTTGTTCAATTAACGCGCGATAAGTTAGCACTAATTAGTATTCTAGTCCAGAGTTAGAAAAACAAAACCGTGCATTGTAACTTTGCACGGTTTTATCTGTAATCACTTGGTGATTATAAGTTTGCGTCTAGGAACTCTTTTAGTTGAGTTTTAGACAGAGCACCTACTTTCGTTGCCGCTACGTTACCATCTTTAAATAGTAATAGCGTTGGAATGCCGCGAATACCAAACTTAGGTGGTGTACCTGCGTTATGGTCGATGTTTAGTTTACCGATAGTGAGTTTGCCTTCGTACTCGTCTGCGATTTCGTCCAAAATAGGAGCGATCATTTTACAAGGACCACACCATTCTGCCCAAAAATCCACTAGAACCGGGCCTGCAGCGTTGATTACATCGTTTTCAAAACCGTCATCAGTTAGCTGCAAAATCTTATCACTCATCTTCCACTCCAATGTGTTTTTCGAAACTGGTTGGATGATAACCAGTAATTAGATGCCCTATTGGAATGTATTTACTTTCGTATTGCAAGCTTTAGCTGATATTCTATAGCCATGAAAAAGACGCATATCACAGAGCAAAAGTTCGCCGATTTGGGCTTAAAGCCCCAAGTTATTGAAGGATTGGACAAAAAAGGGTTCGAATTTTGTACCCCTATCCAAGCCTTGGCGTTGCCGGTCCTGCTCACCGGCCAAGACATCGCAGGCCAGGCCCAAACGGGTACTGGTAAAACGCTCGCGTTTCTTACTGCTACGTTCAACCACCTTCTGACGACTCCGGAACATGAAGGTCGTAAGCCTACACAGCCACGCGCAATTATTATGGCGCCTACACGTGAGCTCGCTATTCAGATTTACAATGATGCAGAATCATTAACTGAAAGCACAGGTCTAAAAACCGCTCTAGCTTACGGTGGTGAAAGCTACGACAAGCAACTTGCGAAACTGCAAGACGGCGTAGATATTCTGATCGGAACAACAGGCCGTATCATCGATTTCTACAAACAGCGCGTATTTAACCTCAACAACATTCAAGCTGTTGTTCTGGACGAAGCCGACCGCATGTTCGATCTTGGCTTTATTAAAGACATTCGCTTCTTGTTCCGTCGTATGCCTGAGCCAAAAGAGCGTTTGAACATGCTGTTCTCAGCAACGCTGTCTTACCGCGTTCAAGAACTGGCATTCGAACACATGAATACTCCTGAGCATGTCGTTGTCGAACCAGAACAAAAAACTGGCCACCGTATCCAGGAAGAGCTTTTCTATCCTTCGAATGAAGACAAAATGGCGCTGCTTCAAACACTAATTGAAGAAGAGTGGCCAGATCGCGCTATCATTTTTGCCAATACCAAGCATAAGTGTGAATCGGTTTGGGGACATTTGGCTGCCGATGGACACCGTGTAGGCCTTCTTACTGGCGATGTACCGCAGAAGAAGCGTGAGAAGATTCTTGAGCAATTCACCAAAGGTGATGTCGACATCTTAGTTGCAACTGACGTTGCAGCGCGTGGCCTGCATATTCCTCAGGTAACGCACGTTTTCAACTACGACCTTCCTGACGACTGTGAAGATTATGTTCACCGTATTGGCCGTACTGGTCGCGCTGGTGCGAGCGGCCATTCGATCAGTTTTGCTTGTGAAGAGTACGCGGTTAACCTACCAGCAATCGAAGAATACATTGAGCATACAATCCCAGTTTCAGAGTACGATTCGTCGGCACTGATTCAAGATCTACCGGCTCCGATTCGTATGCGTGCACCACGCAACCAACAGCGCCGCACGAATACTGGCGGTACCCGTTCTGGTTCTGGTAACCGTAAGCCGCAGGGACGTCGTCCACGCCAACCGCGTCAATCGGCACCAAAACAATCGTAATAGGAAACTGAGTTCGTTTATGAGTCAAGCAGGATCATCACCGCTATATGCCGCCATCGACCTCGGGTCGAACAGTTTTCACATGCTCGTTGTGCGTCACATCGATGGCAGCGTTCAAACAATGGCTAAAATTAAGCGCAAAGTTCGTCTAGCAGCGGGCTTAGATGAACATAATTCTCTTAGTATGGAAGCTATGCAGCGAGGATGGGACTGCTTAAGTCTATTTGCGGAACGCTTGCAGGACATTCCTAAACAAAACATTCGCATCGTCGGTACTGCAACATTACGTACCGCGACCAATGTAGATGTGTTTTTAGAAAAGGCTAACCAAATTCTAGGCCAGCCTATCGAAGTGATTACTGGTGAAGAAGAAGCTGCCACTATCTATAAAGGTGTCGCTCACACCTCTGGCGGTAGTGGTCGTCGCCTTGTAGTCGATATCGGTGGAGCAAGTACCGAACTGATTATCGGTGAAGGTTTCGAAGCCAAAGCACTGACCAGCTTAAAAATGGGCTGCGTGACTTGGCTTGAAAACTTCTTTAAAGATCGCCAATTGAATGCTCGTAACTTTGACGCGGCAATTGAAGGAGCGAAACAGACCATTCAGCCGATTTTAGAACGTTATACAGAAATTGGTTGGGATGTGTGTGTTGGTGCATCAGGCACTGTTCAGGCATTGCAAGAGATAATGCTGGCACAAGGCATGGACGAAGTAATCACTCACTCCAAACTCAAGCGTCTACAGAAGCAAGCCATGTTGGCCGACCATTTAGAAGAGCTCGATATTGAAGGCTTAACACTTGAGCGGGCATTAGTGTTCCCTAGTGGCCTCTCTATTTTGATTGCCGTTTTTGAATTGCTTGAAATCGATGCTATGACACTCGCTGGCGGCGCACTACGCGAAGGCTTAGTGTATGAGATGGTTGAAGAGCTTCGCCAAGAAGACATTCGTGCCCGCACTATCGCTAGCGTACAAAATCGCTATCAGCTCGATCACCAATACGGCGAACAAGTCGCTACTCTGGCACACACGCTTTTACAGCAAGCTGGGGGCGATGAGTGGATTACAGAGCCTCAGGGCAAGATATTACTCGAGACCGCCGCAAAACTGCATGAAATTGGTTTAACTATCGATTTCAAAAAAGGCGGAGAGCATAGTGCTTACTTGCTGCAGAATTTGGATCTGCCTGGTTACACGCGCGCACAGAAGTTCTTTATTGGTGAAGTGGCTCGTCGCTATCGCGAACAGCTCACTTCTTTACCTGAGCAGCATGCATTATCAGGCTCAAGTGCCAAACGAGTATTGAGACTGTTGCGTCTTGCGGTTCTGCTCAGCCATCGTCGCAATCCTGATCTAGAGCCAAATGTGACTCTAACAGTTGAAGGCGACAATCTAACGTTACACATTGATGCGCAATGGCTAGAGAAAAACCCACTGACTGCGGCTGAGTTGGAAATTGAATCCAACCGTCAGACAGACATCGGCTGGCCATTAAATATCGTAGCAAAATAAGCGAATATCACTGCCTTACAATACTAAAGCCCAGGCGTTCGCTTGGGCTTTTTTGCTTCTATTTCCCCTACAAAACGTGCTGCCCAGCAAAAATCTCAGCTTCTCCGCTCTACATCGAAAAACAGCCATGCTTTATTGATAAACACGATTTAGCCAACCAAGATGCACCATAATGAAAACCGTTTTAATGACTGGCTTAACTGGCACTCTCGCCCCTATAGTTGCTCATCAGTTCCAACTTCGCGGCTGGAATGTATTGGAATGGAATCACCATCAAATCCCGCCGGATGATCTACAGCAAAGTGAGCAATTTTGGCAACAGCACCATATTGATGCGGTGTGCCATATGGCGATGGGGGGTGAAGCGTGGGCAGCGTGGCTTGGTGAGCACTGCAAACGCCATAATATTCCTTACCTCTTTGTCAGCACAGCAATGGTATTTGATGCCACAAAAAACGGGCCTTATGGCATCTTTGAAGAAAGAAACACCCAAGATGATTACGGCAAATACAAAGTTCGTTGTGAAGATGCAATCTGGCAAGCAAATCCAGATGCGATGGTTGCTCGAATTGGTTGGCAGCTCCATCACCAAGCAGAAGGCAATAACATGTTGGTGCATCTCGACCGCCAACATGAAGAGAACGGAGTTATTACCGCTAGCACGGCTTGGTATCCCGCGACTTCTCATATGGACGATACTGCACTCGCCTTTTTGCAGCTTATTGAGCGGAACGAAGCCGGTTTACATCACCTTGATAGCAATTTAAAGGATAAGTGGAATTTCTACGAACTCGTTTGTGCACTCAAGCAGCATTACAACAAGCCATGGCAAGTGCTGCCAAGCAGTGACTATCACCATGACCAACGTCTAACCGATGAACGAATTGCCTTGCCGCCATTGAGTGAACGTTTCAACAAGCCAGAGCAAATCCAACAAGCTGGCATCATAGGAATCAACTGGGGACGCACGCACATTCCCCACTATCGAAACAATGGTGTATCGGTCACGACGTTATGCGCCAACCAAATAGAACCTCTTCAGCAAGCGTGCAGTGAAGAAGCAATCCCAAAGGCAGAAACGAACATCAGTGCACTCAAACAACTCGATGTCGTGACAATCGCGACACCTGCGCATACTCATGCAGAGATCATAAAGACGTTAGGTTCAACCAAGCTGATTTGTGAAAAGCCATTGGTGGGATTGAATTCTGACATAACTCACTGGCAGCAACCGAACGCCAACCTATTGGTTAATTACGCCTTTGCTCAGCTTAATACCGCCAAGACGATAGAGGAGTGGCTCACTTCGCAAACTCAACCTTGTGTGGTCAATCTAGTCACCCAAGTTAACCTACCGGGCATCTTCACACTCAAAGAGTGGTTTCTTGAAACAGCTAGCCACCCTATCTCTTGGTTGCTGCACTGCTTTGGAGACTACTCTCAGTCAACACTGACTGAGAAAAACGGCCAACTGATCGTTGAGCTGCAATGTGGCGACCACCAGCTAAGATTTGTATTTGAATTAACAGGTGAGCCGGGCATCGAGCACAATCTAACGATTCAATCCAACCAGACCTTAACTAGCAAAGGCTACTACCGTGTCGGCGAAAAATGGCGTTTCGAGCCTATTCTCGTTAATGGCAAAGCGATAAATGATGGAGAGTACAGCGAGTCTGATTGCTGGCAGGATGCCAATCAACGCAGTGTCGGTTTGATGTTGGCGATGTTCAATCAAAGCATCAGCTGGGATAACGGCCTGCAACTTGGCGCCTTCGATGCGCAAAAAGCCATTTTGATTGAGAAGATGCTCTGTTAGCCATTTCACCAGCGAGCTTCCTCTACGTGCCGTACCTTCGATTAAAAGGTCTCACTCGGGACCTTTTTTACTGCTCATTTTTACCTTCGTACAGCTCAGGGAGCTTTTGGACACCCATGATCTAATTGCTCCCCACGCTGTACAAAACCCTCTAAATCCCAGTAAGCAGGTACAAAAAAGCCGCTTGATTTAAGCAAGCGGCTTTCGGGGTTCCCACTGATATTAAGACTGAACGCTTGTCGTCACCTTAAAGTCAGCGTTCACCGCAGTCAGCTTCTTAATTAGGTAATTCAGTAATACGCCGTACATCGGAACGAACAAACCAAGACTGATAATCAGTTTGAAGCCGTAATCCACCAGCGCGATTTCCGTCCAATGCTCTGCCATAAATGGATCTGGGCTTTGATAGAACGCAATGGCGAAGAAAGCGATGGTATCAAGTGCATTACCGAAAAGCGTTGAACACGTTGGTGCCACCCACCATTGCTTCATTTGACGTAGGCGGTTGAACACGTGCACATCCATGATCTGACCAAGTAGGTACGCCATGAAGCTAGCAATCGCGATACGAGCAACGAATAAGTTAAATTCCCCTAGGTGACCAAAACCTTGGAATTGACCTTCGAAGAACACCACCGATAAGAAGTAAGACACTGCCAAAGCAGGCAACATCACTAAGAAGATAATCTTACGCGCCAACTGAGCACCGAAAATACGCACAGTTAAGTCAGTCGCTAGGAATATAAATGGGAAAGTGAATGCGCCCCAAGTGGTATGGAAACCGAAAATAGTAAACGGTAGCTGAACTAGGTAATTGCTAGATGCAATAATGACTAGGTGGAATAGAACCAGATAGATAAGGGCGTTGCGCTGCTGCGCAGGGGTAAAGTTACTCATGCGATACCTTTTTAGTTTGGTTTGGGGGTGAGGGAACCCAAATCGAGTCACTGAATAAAGTGGCTCTTACCAACAATGTAAAATGAAAAATAAACTGGCTTGGCTCATTCTGAGCGAAGCGGTGGGCGATTATACATTAACCACTTTTCGCCGCAAGTCGTCTGTTTTACGCAAACGTTTAAGCATAAAAAAGGGTGTTTCATGTGAAACACCCTTTCAAGAAAAATTCTATTTTTAGAAGCCGCGCTGGAACAATCCTGCAAGATAATCCAACTCTTCCCTGCTCTCTTCAATCGCTAACGCTTCAAACCAAATCGCTTCGCTGTAATGCTCTGCTTTCATAAACAGTCGGCAACCTTCAAAGTCGATCAGCCAAGAGTGAATGTCCGCATCCCACTGCTTTTCCACCACAGTAGCAGAAAGCAAGACAACTAAACGCTCACCTAAAGCAGGAAAGCTATCAAGGTCAAAGCTCGGCGCGGTAATGATTAAGCGCCCTTCTTGTGCCATGTAGTCCGCTAAGCCAAATTCCTTTTGCATCTTGGTTCCTTATCCGTGGTGAGTAATGTGTTCTTGAATCAAATCGAGGAATGGATCGGCGTACTTCTCCAGTTTGCGCTGACCAACGCCGCTGACTGCCAACATTTCGCCGTAAGACGTTGGCAAGATCTCCGCCATATCAATCAGAGTCGCATCACTAAAGACCACGTATGGTGGCAAACCATCTTCATCAGCAATCGACTTACGCAGCTTACGTAACTTAGCAAACAGCTTTTTGTCGTAGTTCTTGCTGGTCAGTTTGTCCGACTTCGCCGCACGTGCTGCAGTGTCTAAACGCGGAACCGCTAACTCCAGAGTCACATCGCCACGTAGCAGCGGACGCGCCTCTTCAGTAAGTTGCAGCGTTGAGTTACGCGTGATGTTTTGGAACAGCAGCCCTTTGTGGATTAACTGACGGAAGATACTCACCCAGTAATCGTGGCTGTGATCGCGCCCTATCGCGTAGGTAGAAATCTTATCGTGCCCGTTTTCACGTACACGAATGTTTTGCATGCCACGTAGCACTTCTACCACGTAGCCCATACCAAAGCTCTGATTAACACGATACACACAAGACAACGCCTTACGCGCTTCTTCCGTGGCATCAAAGTGTTTCGGTGGATCTAAGCAAATATCGCAGTTGCCACATGGCTTCTCACGATACTCACCAAAGTAATTCAATAGCACCTGACGGCGACAAGTCTGCGCCTCAGCAAAGGCACTCATCGCATTCAGTTTGTGGGTTTCCACCTGCTTCTGTGGACCGTCGTCTTTCTCATCCAACATACGACGCAGCCAACTGATGTCCGCTGGGTCATACAACATCATGGCTTCCGCAGGCAAACCATCACGCCCTGCACGACCCGTTTCCTGATAGTAGGATTCGATATTGCGCGGGATATCAAAGTGAACCACAAAACGCACGTTTGGTTTGTTGATGCCCATACCGAATGCCACGGTCGCCACCACGATCTGGATATCATCGCGTTGGAAAGCTTCTTGAACGTAAGCGCGCTCATCGGCATCCATACCTGCGTGATAACCAGCAGCACGAATGTGGTTGTTGCACAGCTTCTCGGTCACCATCTCAACTTTCTTACGGCTACCACAATAGATGATGCCGCAATTCCCCTTTTGGGTTTCAAGATAACGAACGATTTGCGAAACCGGCTTGTGCTTCTCAACTAAGTTGTAGCGAATGTTGGGACGGTCGAAGCTGCCTAGGTAAACCTCTGGATTATTCAGTTGCAGGCGTTCAAGAATATCTCGGCGCGTTGCGTCATCTGCTGTCGCCGTCAGCGCCATAAATGGCACATGGGAAAACTGCTGCTTAAGCTGACCAAGCGCGGCGTATTCTGGCCGAAAATCGTGTCCCCACTGGGAAATACAGTGCGCTTCATCGACAGCAATCATCGATAGCGGCAAGTTTTCCAAGCGCTCAATGAAATCACGCATCAATACGCGTTCTGGTGAGACGTACACCAACTTAAGATGACCAGTGTGCATGCGGTTATATACGCTGAGCAGTTCTTCACGAGGCATGGTCGAGTTAATGCATTCAGCCGCTACACCGTTGGCTTTAAGCTGGTCCACTTGGTCTTTCATCAGCGAGATAAGCGGAGAAATCACCAAAGTAATACCAGAGCGAACCAAAGCAGGGATTTGATAACACAGCGACTTACCGCCACCAGTAGGCAGGATAACTAAGCTGTCGCGACCTTCTACCGCAGCATCAATCACCAACTGCTGACCATCACGGAACTCTTGGTAACCAAACACATCCTCCAACACACGTTGAGGCGTTACAGGCGAATCAGATTGTTCGGCTAACAAGGTCGAGGTCATGAGAAGTCTCAGATTGGGTCTTAAAAAAGAGGTGCTTATGCATACCACTGGCACACAAAGTGAGGGCACATTGTAATGGGGTTTCATGGTGAATAAAACCGCAAATTGTTAGGTGTTTCGCATCACGACTCGTATACTGATTTTCTGCTCTATAAAACACACAATTAGGTGACACTTCATGACACCAGAAGACGAACAACAACGCGCGCGGCAAGGCATCTTGCTAGCGATTGGCGCGTATACCATGTGGGGCATTGCGCCGATGTACTTTAAGTCCATCGCACAAGTATCTCCTTTGGAAATTCTCAGCCACCGAGTGATATGGTCTTTCTTTTTGCTTGCTGCACTCCTCCATTTTGGCCGTCACTGGCGCTCGGCTTACCACATCGCGAAAGACAAAACGAAAATCGCTTACCTGATCGCAAGTTCCATGTTAATTGGCGGCAATTGGTTGATTTTCATTTGGGCGGTAAACTCGAATCATATGCTCGACGCCAGCTTAGGTTATTACATTAATCCACTGATCAACGTCTTACTCGGGATGGTCTTCCTTGGTGAGCGACTGCGTAAATTACAGTGGTTCGCGGTTGTATTGGCAGGTTGTGGCGTACTCGTTCAACTGATTGTATTTGGCTCCGTACCCGTTGTTGCGATGGCGTTAGCAATGAGCTTCGGCTTTTATGGCTTATTAAGAAAGAAAGTCAGTGTCGATGCAAAAACTGGCTTGTTTATTGAGACATTACTTCTACTGCCAGTGGCCGCTGTTTATTTGCTTTTTGTTGCCGATACACCAACCTCAAATATGCTTACGAATCCACTTACGTTAAATAGTTTGTTGATCGCAGCTGGGGTTATAACAACCCTGCCACTGCTGTGCTTTACGGGTGCAGCAACAAGACTCAAATTATCGACTTTGGGCTTTTTCCAATATATAGGCCCAAGCTTAATGTTTTTACTTGCAGTATTGATGTATGGCGAACCCTTTACCATGGATAAAGCGATCACTTTCGTCTTTATTTGGGGAGCACTAGTCGTGTTTAGCTTTGATGGATTACGTAATAACCGTCGCTCACGCCGAATCGTTCAGCCACAGTGATCGTTTTTTACAAGACAAGTTAGAAATTGCCAGATAAGCTTGGTCATAATGTGACCAAGCTTTTTTATTTAATGGAACATATTCAGTACTACGCAACCGACCATGACAACTTGAGTCTAATAGAGGCGAAATACCAGAAATTTGCTTTTCAAAGGCATTACCATCTGGATTTTCATCTCGGCCTGATCACGCATGGTGCGCAGAAGTTCCAATACCAAGGTAACAGCCACCAAGTTGGTCATGGGCAAATTGTGATTATGCCGCCGGATGAGCTGCACGACGGGCAATCTAAGCTCGAGAGTGGCTACGAAGTAAATGTGTTTGCGATCGAACCTCACCTATTGAGCGATCTAGCCGATCTTAAGAAAAACGGTCAAATAATACACTTCAACGAACTGATCATCTCGGATCCCCAGATATTTTCACAACTTAGTAACTTACACGGGCTACTTCGTCGTGAAAACCTCAGCCAACTCACTAAAGATTGCCTTCCTTTTGAAGGATTTAACCAACTTTTTGATCGCTACGGATCGCTTGAGCGACAAAAAGTGGTGCCGCTAGGAAACCAATCGCTTGGGACGTTAAAAGATTATCTAATGGCTAACCTTGACCAAGCGGTGCGTTTGGATTCACTTTCAGAGCTGTGCCAACTGAGCCCAACTCAGTTCCAGCGCCACTTTAAAGCGCAAACCGGCATGACGCCTTATGCGTGGTTCGCACGCCTGCGCCTTGAACAAGGCATGAAGTTACTGCAAGCTGGTCAATGTGGTACCGACGTCGCCCACCAGATCGGTTTCTACGATCAAGCGCATTTCAGCAAAGCGTTTAAACAGACCTACGGCGTTTCCCCTTCTCAAGTGGCTCGTTAATTTCATTTACCGAGAAAGCTGTCAGTTTTTTACAAGCGCCACAGGTGACTTACCACGACAATAGCCGCATTGGTTAAATTTGAGATGTGTTATGAATGAATCCACCATATTGCTGACACTCGCCAGCATTCACTTTATTGCCCTAATGAGTCCAGGTCCGGACTTTGCGCTGGTCGTACAAAATGCGACGCGTCATGGTCGTCAAACTGGCTTGTACATTGCGTTGGGATTGTCCGTCGGTATTTTGCTGCACTCTTTGTTCAGCCTGACAGGTGTGAGTTTTGTCGTCCACCAGCACCCAGTGCTGTATTCCGTGGTACAACTGCTCGGTGGTAGTTACCTGCTCTACTTAGGAATTGGCGCATTGCGTGCCGTGATCTCGATGATCCAAAACCCACAGACGGATCAACCTAAGAAGCAAAATAACCTAGTGATCAGCAATAAGCGTCAAGCGTTTGCTAAAGGGTTTGCGACCAACATTCTTAACCCAAAAGCCCTGGTGTTCTTTGTCAGTTTGATGTCGAGTTTAGTCCCAGCAGGTATGTCGATTACTGGCAAAGGTATTGCACTGGTCATCCTGTTTGGCTTGTCGCTATTCTGGTTCTCTAGTCTTGCATGGATGCTGTCGACACAGCGCTTACAGCGTAAATTGCAACAAGCGGGTATCTACATCGACGGTCTATGCGGCGTGGTATTTACTCTAGTGGGCGGCAGTATTCTATACCAAACTATCAATACTTTTATCGGATAAAGTACTGATTTAAAAGCGTAGCACAATCGACATTTCTAAGATTGCTGACTCGACGTGACTCTCCATAACTGCCAAGCTCAAAGCACAAAACTGGCAACATGGAGAGTCATCATGCATTGGACGTTCAACCGACTCGTGACCACGGGTCTTTTTCTTACTTCCCCACTCGTCTTATCTACCCCAACCTTTGCTAACCAAGCAGCAGATGCGGTTGCGCCGGAGCACAGCACTGGCTTCGAGCAAAAACAACTGGTCAAAGCGAAAGATTATATGGTTACCGCTGCTAACCCAATTGCAACCCAAACTGGTGCGGATGTTATTGCCCAAGGTGGTAATGCTATTGATGCTATGGTTGCCGTGCAGCTGATGCTGGGCTTGGTAGAACCGCAATCATCAGGTATTGGTGGTGGCGCCTTCTTAGTTTATTGGGACAGTGAGAAACAAAAACTGACTACGTATGATGGACGCGAAACCGCACCGCTCGCCGCGACGCCGAAACTCTTTTTAGACGAAAAAGGACAACCCCTACAATTTTACGATGCGGTTGTCGGCGGGCGCTCCGTTGCCACTCCTGGAACAGTGAAACTGCTGTGGGACACACACCAGAAATACGGCAAGTTGGAATGGAAGAAGATCATCCAACCCGTGATTACCTTGGCTGAGCAAGGTTTCGAAGTCAGTCCTCGCCTCGCGAGTCTGATTGAGAAAGATACTAAGCGCCTATCACGCTTCCCTGCGACTAAGGCTTACTTCTTCAATCCAGACGGCTCACCAAAAACCGAAGGCACGTTGTTGAAGAACCCTGAATACGCGCAAACTCTGACGGCAATTGCAGAGCAAGGGGCAAAAGCTTTCTATCAAGGCGATATCGCTACAGACATCATCAAGACCGTACAGAATGCACCGGGCAATCCTGGCGTATTGGCACAACCTGACTTTGATGCGTTCCAAATCAAGCAACGTGAGCCGGTTTGTGCGGCTTATCAAAGCTATGATATCTGCGGCATGGGACCACCTAGCTCTGGCGCATTGACGGTTGGACAGATTCTCGCGATCACCGAGCAATACGATCTTAAAGGTTGGGGAGCCGAAAGCGCGAAATCATGGCAAGTGATCGCCGATGCATCGCGCCTTGCGTTCGCGGATCGTGGTAAATACATGGCTGACCAAGATTATGTGCCAATGCCAACCGAAGGCTTGCTTGATAAAGATTATCTCAAACAACGTGCTGAGCTCATTCAAGTCGGTAAAGCCTTGAGTAAGGCTGAAGCCGGTAATCCTCCTTGGTCGCACGCCATGAACTTAAGCATGGACCAATCGATCGAGTTGCCTTCCACCAGCCATTTCAATATCGTCGATAAGCAAGGCAATGTGGTTTCAATGACAACAACCATCGAGAACGCCTTTGGCTCACGCTTGATGGTGCGCGGCTTCTTGCTCAATAACGAACTGACCGATTTCTCTTTCCGCACGCATCAAGATGGTGTGCCAATCGCAAACCGATTAGAACCGGGCAAACGCCCACGTTCATCCATGGCACCAACCATTATGATGAAGGATGACAAACCTTACATGGCAATTGGCTCACCAGGTGGCAGCCGCATTATTGGTTACGTCGCACAAGCCATTATCGCCCACACGCAATGGGATATGGACATCCAAAGCGCGATTAATCAGCCACGATTGCTGAACCGTTTTGGCACCTTAGATATTGAGCAAGGTACCGCCGCAGAGGGCTTACAGCCTGCTCTGGAGAAGATGGGTTTTAAAACCGATGTTCGGGATTTGAATTCTGGTCTGCATGCGATACGCATAACAAAAGACGGTCTTGAAGGCGCTGCGGATCCGAGACGTGAAGGTGCCGCTATCGGGCAGTAAGAGTCTTTCGCTCGACCCCTTGTGCGAGATCTCTCACAAAGGGTTGAGCAAACCTCTCTTTTTTAATGGTAAAACCGTACAACAAAGAGCGTAAGTCATTGAATTTAATACTCATGTATCTTTTTTGAACGCTAAGAGAGTAAAAAATGTGAGATTAGCCCGTTGTTGGAAATCGTTAAACACGTAATATTAAACCTGTCGGAAGGATGCTGACACGGAACAGGAAACACCACGGACTTGGTGAACTTCAGGAAGAAGAAACGGTTATTCAGGATGAATAGTCGGGCATGGATTGCAAAATTGGACATTGAACGGAATCAATAGTGACTAGGATGGTTGCTACTAAGGACGGGAAATGGACACCTCTGGACGAGGCAAGGATTTGAACATCAGGATGATGTCAGGGACACCGCTCAGGGAACAAGTGATGAGAGCTAACGAGGATAGTTAGCAGACCAGGATAAGGTCATTAAGGACACCGCTAGGAAGGCGACGTAAGGATTAAGCTGACGGATTCAGCACACTATCATGGATTAGATGCATGGAGCACTCTTAGTAGCTGGATTGCTGCGAGTAAGACTATAACCCCGATGGGCGCAAGCCCTCGGGGTTTTTCTTTGCCTAAAGTTTTTCTTAGTAGATCTGCTGAAAACAGGCATTCACCCACAACGCCCACCTTTCACTTCAAACGGCATCGTTAAGTCGCGCTTTTGTACTCCATTTATCATTCCATTTTTTACTGCGTTAGCGACACCAAAACTGCACAAACAAAAAGAGCCGCCGAAGCAGCTCTTAAGTTGATGATACCAATCACAGTAAATAAGTGATCAGAAATAGCGTAGGGAAAATGCTTGAGAACAAGGCGCAATTTTTCGATAAGTAGTTATTCTACAATCAAAAATTGCAACGCAGTTATCGAGTATTTTAACAAGCTAGAATGACCAGTTATTTACTACGATTGGTATGAGTTTTGGTCAAGCCTTACAGTTTCTCTAGTCGTGCGTAAGCAGTTACCAACCATTTGATGCCTTCACCGTTAAAGGCAATCTGTACACGGCTTTGTGGACCACTGCCTTCGAAGTTGATGATGGTGCCTTCACCAAACTTTGGATGCATCACACGAGAACCTAGCGTAAAGCCGGTTTCATTAAAGCTCTCTTTCACAACAGTTTGGCTAAATCGACCACTGCTTGAAGGACGGCTAACTTGCGCCTTCATTCGTACTTCATCTAAACAAGTTTCTGGCAGTTCACGGATAAAGCGAGACGGTTTATGGTATTTATCCTGACCGTACAAACGACGCATTTCAGCATAAGTGATGTACAGTTTCTGCATCGCACGGGTCATGCCTACGTAACACAGACGGCGTTCTTCTTCTAAGCGCCCTGCTTCTTCTGCCGACATTTGGCTTGGGAACATGCCTTCTTCCACACCGACCATAAACACCAATGGAAACTCTAGACCTTTCGCACTGTGTAATGTCATGAGCTGAACCGCATCTTCAAATTCGTCCGCTTGTCCTTCGCCCGCTTCTAGTGCTGCGTGGGTTAGGAATGCCGTCAGCAGTGACATGTCTTCGGCTTCTTCTGGTTTCTCGAATTGGCGAGTTGCGGTCACCAATTCCTCCAAGTTCTCAATACGTGCCTTAGACTTTTCGCCCTTCTCTTGCTCGTACATCGCGAACAAGCCCGAGTATTTAATCACATGGTCAGTTTGGTGATGCAGCGGCATCTCTAAGGTGTCGTCTTCTAGCGCGGTGACAAGCTCGATAAAACGGCTCAGAGCACCAGCAGCGCGACCAGCAAGAACCTTCTCGTCCAACATTGCCACACTCGCTTCCCACATGGTGCAACCACGATCACGAGCCGCAAAACGGATGGTTTCAAGCGTCTTATCGCCCAAACCACGCGTTGGCGTATTCACCACACGTTCAAACGCCGCATCATCGTTACGGTTGGCAATCAGACGCATGTAGCTCAAGGCATCTTTGATTTCCTGACGTTCGAAGAATCGCATGCCGCCATAGATACGATAAGGCAGACCGGCTTGAATTAACGCTTCTTCCAGAACACGCGACTGGGCGTTGTTACGGTAAAGCATCGCAGCGTCATTCAGAGCACCGCCCTTGTCTTGCCACTCTTTGATTTTGTTCACCGCAAAACGGGCTTCATCTAATTCGTTGTAAGCGCTGTAAACCGAGATAGGCTCACCGACCACGCCATCCGTCCACAACTCTTTACCCATACGCTCGGTGTTATTCGCAATCAGGGTGTTAGATGCTTCCAGAATGGTCTTAGTGGAACGGTAGTTTTGCTCAAGACGAATGGTATTCACGCTTGGGAATTCGAGCGTAAACTTCTCAATGTTCTCGACTTTTGCACCACGCCAACCATAAATCGACTGGTCGTCATCACCTACGATCATCACGTGACACTCAGGACCCGCCATCATACGTAGCCAAGCATATTGAATGTTGTTGGTATCTTGGAACTCATCCACCAAGATGTGCTTAAAGCGTGCTTGGTAGTGTTCACGAACGAACTTGTTATCACGCAGTAGCTCATGTGCGCGCAGCAAGATCTCCGCAAAATCGACTAAACCAGCACGGTCACACGCCTCTTGGTAAGCGGTGTACAACTGTAGATATGTCTTGGTCACTGGATCATGGTACGCATCAATGTGCGACGGACGCAGACCTTCGTCTTTCTTACCGTTAATCCACCATGCCACTTGGCGTGCAGGCCATTGCTTCTCATCGAGGTTTTGCGCTTTGATCAAACGCTTTAGCAGACGCTGCTGGTCGTCACTGTCAATGATTTGGAAATCTTCCGGTAGCTTCGCATCAAGATAGTGTGCACGCAGAATACGGTGACAAATGCCGTGGAAAGTACCATTCCACATACCGCCTGCACTGCCCATCATTAGCTCTTCGATACGTCCACGCATCTCTGCCGCCGCCTTATTGGTAAAGGTTACCGACATAATTGAAAACGGAGAAGCTTGCTCGACCGACATCAGCCAAGCGATACGGTGAACAAGAACGCGTGTCTTACCACTTCCTGCGCCAGCAAGAACGAGCAAGTTTTCTAGAGGTGCTGCAACGGCTTCACGTTGTTTATCGTTCAAACCGTCGAGTAATAGAGATGGATCCATCATGATGAGAGCTACTGGTTATTTATACATAAAAACCGATTATAACCTAAACAACCGGGTGCTGTTTAGACAAAACTTGATAAAAAAATCGATGTTTTTTTGCCCAACACATCAATTAGTTATACCTATTTGACCCTGCAAACCCATTTACTTCAGAAATTTTTCTGAAAGTTTTTTAGCCAGTTTCCTATCTTTTAAGTTAAGCAAGTTGATAACAAAAACGCCAAAACAGGTGATTCATCTTGCCAACTTAAAGTAAAGGAAATCATTCAGAGGAATTTATTATGAAAAAGTCGAATCTAGCTGTTACTGCTGCTGTTACTGGTCTTCTAGCTCTTGGTGGCACAATGCTAACTGCAGCTCCAGCTGTCGCTGCTGAAAAAGAAAAGTGCTATGGCGTTTCTAAAGCAGGTAAAAACGACTGTGCAACAAAAAGCAGCTCATGCGCTGGTACTTCTAAAGAAGATAACCAAAAAGACGCATTCGTAGTCGTACCAAAAGGTCTTTGTGACAAACTCGCTGGCGGTAGCACTTCTTCTTCATAATCTTTTATCGCTAGCTATTGTGAGGATGCGTTGACGCTCAACCAACGCAAAGCCAAGACGCATCCTTCTCTTCCCGCACGATTTGAAAAGGAGTTTCACGTGAAACACCACACCTTCCACGACCTTGTTGGAGTTGGATTAAGAACCCCTCACCTCGATTACTTTAGCCAATCCCAGCCTGAGTTGTCTTGGTTAGAAATCCACAGTGAAAACTATTTCCAACCCAATGCAACAGAGCGCCATCAGCTACAAACGCTTCGCGAGCAATATCAAATTAGCTGCCACGGTATTGGTTTGTCGCTAGGTTCGGTGGAACGTGTTAGTCAAAAGCATCTTGCGCAACTTAAATCACTGATTGACTCAATCGACCCAATTCTTGTTTCTGACCATTTAAGTTGGAGTGAAAACGGCGGTCACTACTTTAATGACCTGCTTCCACTTCCGTATACGGAAGAAGCGCTCAACGTGTTCACTCGTAACGTGAATGAAGTGCAGAATTATTTGCAACGCGAGATCTTGATAGAGAACCCATCTAGTTATGTGAAGTTTCAACATTCGACCATCAGCGAATGGGAGTTTCTTACCGAAGTGCAAAAGCGCACTGACTGTCGTTTATTGCTCGACTTAAACAATGTTTATGTTTCGGCGTTCAACCACGGTTTTGATTGCGACACATACCTAGATGCGATTCCAGCCGACAAAGTGGATGAGATTCACTTGGCAGGTTTTACCATTAAACAACTCGACAAAGGTGAGATATGGATTGATACCCATAGCCGCCCGGTTAGCGATGAAGTTTGGCAGTTGTTTTCACAGTGGACAAAAAAACACGGTCCACGTCATACGTTGATTGAATGGGATTTGGATATCCCCGCGCCAGAAGTCTTATTAGGAGAAGCACAGAAAGCATCGCTACTGCTGTTGCAAGGCACACTTCCAAGTGAACAAAGCGAACCAAGGAAGGCATCATGAATCTAGCCACCTTACAAAGCCAGTTTGCTAAAGCCCTACACTATCAAGCACTCGGTGAAGATTGCGATATTGCCAGTGATACGTTTACCGCTGATGAACGCATGCAGATTTACCGCAATAACTTTATCGTCAGCTTAAGCGAGGTGTTATCCGCGACCTACCCGATGGTTGAAGCGCTGCTTGGTGAAGAATGCTTTGAACAGATAGCTCGCCAGCATGTTCTTTCTTACCCATTAAAAGAAGGAAATGTGGTGCATTATGGCGAAGGCTTTCAAGACACCATCATGCAGTTTAGTCAGGTGATCGCACAAGCACCTTACAGCCCTGAAGTCGCACGCTTCGAGTGGCATATCGACCTAGCTCGTCAAGTACAGTATGAACAATCCAATGCAGCGGAATTAAAACCGCTTGCGTTACTTGGCGAAGTGAGTGAAGAGCAACAACCCGCTTTAGTCTTACACCTTAAAAAGGGCTGCCGCAACTTTGACTCCAACTACGCAGTATTCGATCTATTTAGCGCGATTCAAACTGGGCAATTCGAACAACTTAATATCAACCAATTACAGCAAGGTGTCATCTCGATTCAAGCCAATGGAGAAGCCTTGTGTCACGCACTCGATGCCGATGTGTTCCAACTGCTGCAATGTTTAGAGCAGAAACAGAGTTTGAGCGAAATACCTGAAGTTTTACTCGCTCATCTCAATCGCATCATGGCACTCGATATCGTTGACGGCTTTACATTGCAATCAATCTAAGGAGCACTCTATGACGGATACGGTTAAAAACTTAGTGAATCGGTACGACGATTTAATCAGTACCTTACAAGCAGCCTTTGTCCCTTTACTACTTCTCTTTTGTCGCTTTTGGGTTGCTTGGGTGTTCTTCAATTCAGGACTAATCAAAATCTCATCTTGGGATAGCACGCTGTACTTATTTGAGCTGGAATACCAAGTGCCAATCTTGCCATGGGAATTGGCGGCTTATTTAGGTACGGCTGCGGAGTTGGTTCTACCGGTGTTCTTGGCACTGGGATTGATTACCCGCCCGATGGCAGCAATGCTGTTTGTGTTCAACATCATCGCAGTGATCTCTTACCCACTGTTGTGGGAGAAAGGTTTTTATGACCACCAACTTTGGGGATTGATGATTCTTATCGTAATCGTATGGGGGCCAGGACCGCTGTCTTTGGACCACATCCTGAAAAAGAAAATGACGAGCTAAAAAAATCCCCGCATCATGCGGGGATTTTTTATTATTTATTCAAGTAAGCCAGTAGCTCTTCTGCTGAGATACCTTGCTGAGCGAGGTCTTTTGCCATCTGCTCGACTTGTTCATCTTTGCGTGACTCAATCACTTGCTGAAATTGGTACACGATATCACGCAAAATTGGCAGAGGTACTTGTTTAGCCGCACTACGAATACGCTCGGAGCTTTGATTACCCAGCTCATTAAGCAACTTGCCAAACATCACCTTTTCTGGTGAATCTTCCATTTGCTCTAGAATACGAGCCATTTCATACGTGGTTAACGACATTACTTTTTGAGTTCCGTTATGGTGTCAGGAAAAGTCTGAGTGACAAATATACACGCCTTACTTACATTGGAAAATACTAAATTACACTGATTTACGCTTTCGCAAAGCTCGAGTGCCAGTTCTTCCCTGCTTTTGTAAACAGAACGACCAACGCAGGTAATAGGACCCACATATGAATTGCGATCAAGGTTTGTGGATCCAGAGATAAGCGTTGCAGTGTACCCACCAACAAACCAGAGCCACTCATTTGGAACAATCCAAGCAGTGCAGCTGCCGTGCCCGCCTTATCACCAAACGGTTCTAACGCTTTCCCTGCCGCTGCACCCAGAATGAATGCAAAACCTACAGAAGACATGAAGATAGGTAGCATGAAAGAAAGCGCGGTATTCTGACCATTCATCACTAGCATGATCACACCTGCGAGACCCAGAGTTGAGATCCCGGTGACCAAGGTGTTGTGAGTTCCAACGCGCTCCATAAACTTAGGCGCCAGCATACATGCCGCAATGTTTATCACCGCATTTACACCAAACCAGAAAGTGAATTCATTCATCGACAGCCCCATCCCCGTCATCAATACCGACGGTGCTGAGGTAACGTAAGCAAGAATAACCGCCATCGCCATCAAGCATAATGACGCATGGAAAACAAAAGATGGTGTGCTAAGCACTGCCCAATACCGACTAAGCTTAAACACCGCTTGCTTTTCTGTTGACGGGTTAGTCTCTTTCATCATGAAAAACATCAATGATCCAGACACCACAGCAAAACCCGCCATAAAGCTAAAGTTAGCACGCCAGTCAAATTGCTGAGTTAACCAGCTACCTAGAATTGGAGCTAAAGCCGGAATGAAACAAATCGCACCGTTAAGGTAGCTGATCATTTTGCCGCTTTTTTCCGGGCCAAAGATATCGCGAACTGTTGCAAAGGCTGCTACCGATGTCGCACACGCACCTAAGCCTTGTAGCAGTCGGGAAACCAACATCCACTCAATATTTTGAGCACTCCACGCCAATAAAGCGCTCATCGCGTAAATGGTGATACCGCCCAATGCAACAGTTCGACGTCCGAGTTTATCTGCTAAGGGACCTGCGAATAGCTGACCAACACCCATAGCAAATAAGAACCAAGTGATCGTGTCTTGTGCTAGCGCATTATCGACCTGAAAAGTGGAAGCAATAAGAGGTAAAGCAGGTAGATAAATATCAATCGCTAAAGGACTGAAAAGAACCAAAAGGGTCAATAACGCCATCTGTTTTTTACTATTAGAAAACTGGCTAGACACACAACACTCCGAATTGGATAAAGAACTTTGGGTAAAGCTTAATCATCTGATGATATGAATGGAAATGATGTATAATCATGAGCATTATTCCTCAGAGGAAATTCACTGTGAACGTCGAAAAACTGGCTCGTATCGATTTAAATCTATTGGTCTGCTTTAAAGTGCTGATTGAAGAGTTAAATGTTACTCGTGCGGCCCACCGATTGTGCTTAAGCCAATCCGCCGTAAGTAAATCACTGGCTAAACTGCGCATTCAATTTGATGACCCGCTTTTCACTCGAAACTCACATGGATTAACACCTACGCCGCGCGCATTGTTTCTTAAACCGAAACTGGATCTGTTGATAAATCAGTTAGAAGTGCTGACTCAACCCGAAGAGTTTTCTCCGCAAAGCAGCGAATACCGTTTTCAAATAGCAGCGGTAGAGAGTGTCTACCCTCTCATTCTACCCCATTTCTTACCGGCGATTTTTCAACAAGCACCTGGCGTGACAATCAGCACACACCCGTGGTCGGATAATACATTTAAAATGCTTCAACGCGGCGAACTGGATTTAGGCCTAACTGGAAAAGATATCGATATAAACGATGCCAAGCTGACTCTTCAACCACCCGATGACATTTGCGAGTTGGAAATTTATCGTGATTACCAAATGTGCATCATTCGCAAAAACCATCCTGCGCTAAAACAACCTTGGAATCTGGAAGCCTATCTCGCCCTACGCCATGTACAAGTACGCTGTGATGGCAACGACCGTTGGTTGCTGGATTATCGCCTTGCAGATATTGGCGCCGACCGCGATATTGCCGTCACCGTGCCCGACTTTAACAGTGCCGCAAGTTTATGTTCATACACCGACTTTATCTTTACTGCGCCAAGTCATTTTGTGCAACTTGCGGCCAAACAGCTTGATTTGGTCGTGCTGCCACTACCGTTAGAATTCCCACCTATGGCTTACACTTTATTCTGGCACCGAGATAGAGAAAACGACCCTGCATTAGGCTGGCTACGTACGATGATCACACAAAAAACCGATCACCTTAGATAAAAACACCGCACTCAATTTGCGCTTAGCGGCTAAAATGAGTAGCTTAACTGTCGTAGTCCTTTTTGGCTCATCTATGGCCTAGTTGTACTCCGACTCTATTGAAGTGATTGCGAACCTCAATGGAATCGTAAACTGCATGAAGCAGATGGAAACAGCTCCCACACCTGAGCATGAAGGAGCGGTAATTTGAAGGAATAACACAGATGCACAACGATACCCAAAGCCGCGTGAATGCAATTCGCGAATGGCTAGCACAACATAATATTGATGCCCTACTTGTCCCACATGAAGACGAGTACTTGGGCGAATACGTACCAGCGCACAACGAGCGTTTACATTGGCTAACTGGCTTTACTGGTTCTGCTGGTGCTGCGGTAATCACCAAAGACAAAGCCGCTATCTTTGTTGATGGTCGCTACACAGTACAAGTAACAAAGCAGGTTCCTGCTGATCTATTCGAATACCGTCACTTGATTGAAGAGCCTGCACTAGATTGGATTAAAGACCATCTTGCAAATGACGCGTCTGTGGCAATCGACCCTCGCATGCACAACTCTGCTTGGCTAGACATGGCACAAGCAAAACTTGCAGGTACCCTTGAGCTTAAGATTCTCGATAGCAACCCAATTGATGAACTGTGGCACGACCGCCCTGCTCCTGTGGTTTCTGATGTTCGCCTAATGGCAACAGAAACAGTTGGACAATCAAGTGAAAGCAAACGCCAAGAAATCGCAGAGCTCGTGAAAAAAGCCGGTGCAGACAGCGCAGTGATCACAGCACTTGATTCTATCTGTTGGTTGCTCAACGTTCGTGGTCTAGATGTCTCACGTCTACCAGTTCTTCTTTCTCACGCGATTCTGCACTCAGACTCAAGCGTGGAATACTTCCTAGATCCTGCTCGCCTACCTGCTGAGTTTGACGCTCATGTTGGTGCCGGCGTGACGGTTCATCACCCAGAAGCATTGCAAGCACGACTAGAAAACCTAAC
Organism: Vibrio sp. 704; assembly: GCF_033339295.1. Lineage (NCBI taxonomy): Bacteria > Pseudomonadati > Pseudomonadota > Gammaproteobacteria > Vibrionales > Vibrionaceae > Vibrio > Vibrio sp. 704. Next base: position 28,298 of record NZ_JAWOUH010000031.1, read on the forward strand.
TGGCAAGAATGTACTGGTTGACCCTGCGACAAGTAACGCGTGGTTTAAGCTGGTTCTACAAAACGCTGGCGCATCTGTGGTGAGTAAAGCTGATCCATGCCTAATGCCAAAAGCAGCAAAGAACGCTGTTGAAATCGCAGGCATGAAAGCATGTCATATCCGTGATGGCGTAGCGATGAGTAAGTTCCTTTCTTGGTTAGATGCTGAAGTCGTTGCGGGTAACCTGCATGATGAAGCGACGCTGGCAGACAAACTGGAAGCGTTCCGCAGCGAAGACCCGACACTTATGGATCTTAGCTTCGATACTATCTCGGCAGCAGGTGGCAACGCGGCGATGTGTCACTATAATCACGAGAACCAACCTGAACCTGGCAAGCTAGAACTGAACACACTTTACCTAGTGGATTCAGGCGGTCAGTACCTAGATGGCACGACAGACATCACGCGTACCATCGCGATCGGTCAGCCTTCACAAGAGATGATTAAACAATTCACTCTCGCGCTAAAAGGCCACATCGGTGTTGCACGTGCACGTTTCCCGAAAGGCACACGTGGTTACCAAATCGATACGCTAGCTCGTCAGCACCTGTGGGCGGAGGGCTACGATTACGATCACGGTACTGGTCACGGTGTTGGTCACTTCCTAAGTGTTCATGAAGGTCCAGCAAGCATTTCGAAGAAGCAAATCGACGTGCCTCTAACAGAAGGCATGGTGCTGTCCAACGAGCCAGGTTACTACCGTGCGGATGCGTTTGGTATCCGTATCGAGAACCTAGAGCTTGTTGTTGAAACCCCAACTAACGGTGACTTCCCTGTTCTGTCATTCGAGTCGCTAACACGCTGTCCAATCGACAAGCGCAACATCAATGTTGATATGCTAACTCGTCCAGAGCTTGCTTGGTTGAATGATTACCATCAGAAGGTATGGGATGAGATCAGCCCACTTGTTGAGGGTGATGTGAAAGAGTGGCTTCGTCAAGCAACACTACCAGTAGCACACAGCTAGAAGCTAGAAGCTAGAAGCTAGAAGCTAGAAAAAGTAGAGGGTTGATGTTTTGCATCAACCCTCTTTTTTTGCCTATGTTTCACGTGAAACATAACGATGACCAGTGGCTTTATTTATTGCTTAACCGGAATACGCTGAGTGCCAATCTCGCCATACAGGGTCAAAACCTTTGGCTCGAATCATATTTTCCACAGAACCCGCGCTTCGTTCGTCACTGATCTCAAACTGCTCGAGTTCAGCATCATCCATCGCATAACCACCCGGCTGAGTTTTCGATGCAGCAGACATACTAGTGATGCCTAACGGTAATGCATTGTCTCTGAACTTCGGTGATTCACGAGTCGATAATGACAACTCCACTTCTGGATTCAACAAGCGATAAGCGCAAATCAACTGCACAAGCTGTTTATCCGTCATGACTGATTTTGGTTGGAGCGCACCCTCACAAGGACGTAAACGTGGGAAAGAAATTGAGTAACGAGTCTGCCAATACGTGCGCTCAAGATAGTCCAAGTGCGCTGCCACATAAAAACAGTCGGTACGCCACTCTTCCAATCCTATCAAAGCACCAATACCGATCTTATCGATGCCTGCTTTTGCAAGACGATCGGGTGTATCCAATCGGTATTCGAAATCCATCTTATTGCCACGCAGATGGTGCTCGGCGTAAGTCGAAGGATGATACGTTTCTTGATAAACCATCACCGCATCTAAACCCAATGTCTTGAGCTCAGCGTATTCGTCTTGATCAAGTGGCTGCACTTCCATCGCCAAATAGTTAAAACGTTGCTTAATCATCGGCACCATTTCGCGGAAGTATTTCATACCCACTTTAGTTTCGTGCTCGCCAGTCACCAGCAATACGCTATCAAACTTCATGCGCTTGATGGCTTCGACTTCTGCTGCCACTTCGTCCCGATTCAAGGTACGACGCTTGATTCTATTCTCCATTGAGAAGCCGCAATAAGTACAGGCATTGGCGCACAAGTTAGAGAGGTATAATGGAATGTAAAGCGACATGGTATTACCAAAGCGCTTACGAGTTGCCGAATATGACAGTTGTGCCATCTGCTCTAAGTACGCTTCAGCCGCTGGTGAAATTAGCGCTTTAAAGTCTTCCAAATCACGCTTGGGTTTATTCAATGCTCGCTCGACATCTTGTGCCGTTTTCGCGTAGATCGACATTGAAATGTCATCCCAATTCAGCTGCTTAAATTGTTCAACGAAGCTCATGTTTTCCTCGCTTAATAGCTAAACCAATCTAGGACTAAAGCTCATCTAGGAATGACGTCAGTGGACTCGACGCAACCGCATGAGAAACCTTACCGGCAAGTCCAGCTTCATAAGCCATACGCCCCGACTCTACCGCCAACTTAAATGCCTTCGCCATCGCAACAGGATCGCTCGAAGCTGCAATCGCAGTATTGACGAGCACGGCATCCGCGCCCATTTCCATCGCACGTGCGGCATGTGAAGGAGCACCAATACCCGCATCCACAACCACAGGAACATTAGCTTGGTCGATAATGATCTCTAAGAAGTCGTGAGAAACTATCCCTTTGTTAGAACCGATCGGCGCACCTAATGGCATGACCGCTGCACAACCCACTTCTTCCAATCGTTTACATAGAACCGGGTCAGCATGACAGTAAGGAAGGACAATGAAGCCCTCACGAACCAGTTGCTCAGCGGCAGCAAGTGTCTCAATTGGATCGGGCATCAAGTACTTCGGGTCTGGGTGAATTTCCAGTTTTAGCCAGTTTGTACCTAACGCTTCTCTCGCCAATTGTGCTGCAAACACAGCATCTTTAGCATTCTTTGCACCTGAGGTGTTCGGCAATAAGTTCACGCCCGCTTGTACTAACGGCAGCAAAATATCATCTTGTTGGTCGTTCACATCCACACGCTTCAATGCCATGGTCGCAAGTTGAGAACCCGATACTTGAATCGCTTCTGCCATTAATCGGCTGTTGGCAAACTTCCCTGTTCCCGTGAACAGTCTTGATTCGAATTGTTTATCACCAATTTTAAGCATCGACTTTAACCCCCTGCGATCGCTTGAAACAAAGAGATGCTATCTCCCTGTGAAAGAACTGTGCTAGCCCACTCACTGCGCGGCACAACATTGTTATTAATTGCAAAAACACAGCCCATTTCAGGCAGCGCAAATTGACTAATGATTTGCTGTAGATTTGACTCACTGGCAACTTGATGTGACTGGTCATTGATGACAATAGTGATCACATCTAAGTCAGCAGCGGTCATTTGTGTTGTTTGTTGTTCTGATAACGTCATTGCTTCCAACTCTCTTAATTCTGCCCATTACTCGTAAACTAAATCTGAGCACATACTTGGCACTGTTTATCTTTACTTATCGCCATGGTTTGCCATTGCAGCTTCAATCCATCGAACAGGTGTAACTTGGCCGTCTCGACATGAAACTTTCCCGTCGCCAGTTTTTGAATTGCCGCAATCGCTTGGTAGTTGCCAAGTGTGCCCACCACCGGACCGACGACACCGCTCTCACTGCACTTTTGCGTTTGGGGTAATTCGTCAAACGGATACAAACAGCGGTAACAGGCTTTACTCTGCGCTTCTTGTTCACTTGGTGTTTGGTAATCAAAGACAGCGAATTGCCCTTGCCAACCAATTGCTGCCGCCGAGATGAGCGGCGTATTTTGCTCGAAGCAAACTTGGTTAATTAGTTGGCGCGTTGGCATGTTATCGGTGCAGTCGAGCACCACATCCGCTAGCATCACCTCAAGCTGAAGCTGTGCTTTGTCCAATCGCTTATTGAGAGCACGAATTTGAACCATAGAATTAAGGTCAGTCAGTTGCTTTACAGTCGCTTTTGTTTTCGCAACTTGGAGGTCTTGTTCGCGATAAATGATCTGGCGTTGCAGGTTACTGCTATCAACTTCATCGTCGTCGACCACAACCAATTTACCAACACCCGCTGATGCCAAGTACAAACTCGCTGCGCTCCCTAACCCACCACAACCGATGATCAGCACATGCGATTTGCTCAAGCGCTCTTGCCCACTTTCAGCAATTTCAGGCAGAGCGACTTGGCGTTGATAGCGAAGGAACTGCTTATCCGTGAGCATGCTCGCCTCTCTTGTTATGCGCCAATTCACTATTCTGCTCAGTAAACGTTAGTTGTCTTTCTTTCATCAGTTGTGCAAAGAACTCGATGACGGACTGAGGTGATTCTGCCAACGTAATAGCTCGCACAACTGCCAAACTAGAAACACCTGTTTGCCAAACTTGGTCTGCATTAGATTGGTCAATACCACCAATCGCGACCGTCGGAAAGCCAAGCACATGGTCACTAACTGCTTTGTCTTTTGAAGGACGGAAAGTAGCCTCTGTATTTGTATAAGGAATGCTATCAATCAGCTTTTGATACAGAGCCAAGCGCACCAAACCTTGTGGTTTCGATGGCATCTGTTTTGTAGTGGTTGGGAAGATATGCCCTAGCGCGATGTAACTAGGATGAATTTGTACGATGCGCAGTAGCTCATAATAACCATGCGTAGAAAGACCAAGACGAATGCCGGCTTTAGTTAGCTGAGCCAAATTCGATTCTTCTATGTCTTCTTGTCCTAGGTGAACGCCATAAGCGCCATGCTTGATTGCCAACTGCCAATAGTCATTGATGAACACTTGTGCTTGATACTGACGACCTAGCTCAATTGCTCGAATGATCTGTTGTTCTAAATCGGCTCGTTGTGGGTTCTTGATTCGCAGTTGAATAGTGTTGATACCTAGTGGCAATAGACGCTCAATCCAAGCAACATCATCAACGACTGGATAGAGCCCTAGACTTTGCTTAGTTAGAGTTGGAAAGCTAACGCTCTCGCCTTGTGCAGACCAACCAACTTGAATACCTAGTCGGTTATCCTCCAGTACAGGTGTGGGGAAATCATCAAATTGGTCAGCCCACTGAGTAGATCTTCCCTCGTTAAGGTTATCATTCAACAGTGTTTCACGTGAAACATTCGCTTGTTGAGTTAGCATTCCTCGAGCAAGTGTTAACGCATCTTCGATAGGAAAATCGAGTACTGTCAGCGTTACAATCCAAGCAAGGTGATGTTCGGGATCGAACATTACGTTGAATTTGGACTCAATGGAAAGCGCTCTCACTTCGTCGTTGATTGGGTGACGCCAGATATCAAGCTGAAGCACTTTCTCCTTTTCATCGGATACCTGCGTATCAGCAATGCCAATATAAATCGCTTTCGACGGTTGCTTAGCACACGCTTCTACCGATAAAGCAGAGCGGTAATAAAGCACAAATGAACTTTCATGCTCAGAGTCATAACCATCAGTAAGATCTGTCGTTATGCGTGTGTTCTGTTGGTCGCGAACAAGCTGAATAGATTGAGTTGGGCTCAAACCCAACTCAATGTCTTCGATGCTAAAACCCTGTTCTTTCGCCAACAACAAACATTGCTGAACTAAACCTGTCAGTTCAATCAATGATGACGGAATAAGGATTTTGCTCATTAGTCACTTACCTCGGCATGTGCTGCTGGGTGGTATAACTCAGAACCTGTATCTCTAAATTCTTGCGATTTCTGACGCATCCCCTCAAGAGGATCATCCAGCATTTTGATTGAGATAGCTTGGTCCGCAGCAACTTGCTCAGTATCTTTCGCGTATTCTCGTACCTCTTGCGAAATCTTCATAGAGCAGAACTTTGGTCCACACATCGAACAGAAGTGAGCAACTTTTCCAGACTCTTGAGGCAAGGTTTCATCATGGAAAGCACGAGCGGTATCTGGGTCGAGCGACAAGTTAAATTGGTCTTCCCAACGGAACTCGAAGCGAGCTTTAGAAAGCGCGTTATCACGAACTTGTGCACCAGGGTGTCCCTTCGCTAAATCAGCGGCGTGCGCAGCAAGCTTGTAAGTGATCATGCCTACCTTCACGTCTTCTTTGTTTGGTAAGCCAAGATGCTCTTTAGGAGTTACGTAGCAAAGCATTGCACAGCCATACCAACCAATCATGGCAGCGCCGATGCCTGAAGTAATATGGTCGTAACCAGGAGCAACGTCAGTCGTCAGCGGACCAAGGGTATAGAAAGGAGCCTCATGACAGTGCTCTAACTGCTCTTCCATGTTCTCTTTGATCATATGCATTGGAACATGACCAGGGCCTTCAATAATCACCTGTACGTCGTATTCCCACGCAACCTTGGTCAATTCGCCAAGAGTACGAAGCTCTGCAAATTGCGCTTCGTCGTTAGCATCGGCCACCGAGCCAGGACGCAGACCATCACCGAGAGAAAGTGCGACATCATACTTAGCACAGATTTCACAGATCTCTCGGAAGTGGGTATATAAGAAGCTTTCTTGGTGATGCGCTAAACACCATTTCGCGATGATAGAGCCACCACGAGAGACGATGCCAGTAACGCGTTTTGCAGTCATTGGCACATAACGAAGTAGTAAACCGGCATGGATAGTAAAGTAGTCAACGCCCTGCTCTGCTTGCTCAATCAGGGTATCGCGCATCACTTCCCAGTTAAGGTTTTCCGCAACACCATTCACTTTCTCAAGCGCTTGATACATTGGTACGGTACCGATCGGAACCGGACTGTTACGTAGAATCCACTCGCGAGTTTCGTGGATGTTACGTCCAGTAGAGAGATCCATAACGGTATCTCCACCCCAACGTGTCGCCCAAACGAGCTTCTCTACTTCTTCCTCAATCGAAGAAGTGACCGATGAGTTACCGATGTTGGCGTTCACTTTGACCAAAAAGTTACGTCCAATGATCATTGGTTCGGATTCTGGGTGGTTAATATTGGAAGGGATAATAGCGCGACCTTCGGCGACTTCTTTGCGCACGAATTCGGCGGTAATATCTTTTGGTAGGTTCGCTCCGAAGCTTTGACCCGGATGCTGTTGATTCAGCACTTCATCGCGATACTTGGCACGCCCCATGTTTTCACGCAGCGCGATATATTCCATTTCTGGGGTAATAATACCTTTGCGAGCATAGTGCAATTGAGTCACACAATGGCCATCTTTGGCACATCGAATACGTGGTAGATTTCCGTAACGAAGATCGTCTAGCGTTTCATCTTCTAAGCGCTCTTTGGTGTATACCGAGCTTACTTCATCAAGTAGCTCAGTATCGGCACGCTCTTCAATCCACCCTTCTCTCAGCTTAGGTAAGCCGCTATAGAGGTCTATGGTGTGCTCTGGATCTGTGTATACACCCGACGTATCGTAAACGCGTACTGGCTCATTAGGTTCGAATATAGGCGCTTCTTTTGTGCCTCCAATAAGGCTATCAGCGAGTGATATCTCACGCATTGGCACACGAATATCTGGACGTGAGCCTTCTACGTAGACTTTGCTTGAATTGGGGTACGGTTGTACCGAGAGTGTATCAATGAACTGTTTTGCTTCCAGTCTCGCTTGTTTGCGACTCGACATAGCATTTTTCCTTGCTTTGTTATACTAGATAAAAAGTAATTGGATAAAAATGCTTGGCGGATAGATGCGACAAGAGGAGTCAAATTAAGGCTAGTTAAAGCTTACGATATTTGCCTGTAACAACATTCGACTTTTGATAGGTCAACCAGAAAGAACTCCGGTGTGAATATCTTCTCTTGTTCCCTTCGCAGATTCTAATCTGATCAGGTTCAACGGATCCCGAATTAACGGTCTCAGCCTTATGGCACTCCGACAAGTGATGTCAGTATATAAAAACGGCTTGGTGAAACCAAGCCGACCTGTTCAATTTTTAACTACTTTGCTAGCTGCGCATCAATAATTGAAAGCCAATCCACGCCGCTGAAATACTTAACACGACATTCAACAATACGTTCAACCCCATCTTAAAGAAAGCGCCCTGCTGCATAAGCAAAACATTATCCATCGAGAAGGTGGAAAACGTCGTTAGTGCGCCTAAAAAACCCAAGCCAATCACTTGTCGCCAAGGTTCCGTTGCCAAAAGTTCATTATCGAAAGCTGCTATCAATAAGCCCATCATAAATGAGCCAACAACGTTAACGGTTAACGTACCATATGGAAAACCACGCCCCAATAAAATGACACAAAGTTCAGAAATTAAGTAACGAGAACATGCACCAAATGCACCACCCAATGCAATAAAACCCAAAACGGATAGTTGTCCCATAATTCCCCCAGAAAAGTTAATGGCGACATTGTAATCAAATTTACGGCAATAGTGATTATACAATCTTAGAATTCAGCAAAGTATAGCGCTTAAAACTTATCAAGATTTTAAAAGTTACAGGAGTCACTTTACTTCAATGTACCCCATCAAACCCGTCTTCATATGTTCAATTACATGACAATGGTACATCCAACGCCCTGGGTTATCTGCAACAAATGCCGCTTTCGCACTGCCGTTTTTTCCAAGTAAGACCGTATCGGTATGAAACGGTTCGTCGAGTTTTTTTCCATCTAACTCAAGAACCGTAAATGTGTGTCCATGAAGATGAATAGGATGATGATATTGGGTGACGTTCTTTAGGTTGAAGATATAGGTTTTTCCCATCTCCAATGTTGAAAGCGGCGCTGGAATATTATCTTTGCTCATTCCCTCCCAAGCCCGTTTGTTCATCAGCCAGAATTGGGGGATCGCTTTGCCCGATTGATCAGCAGGAGTGATCGCCCCCTCCCACTCAAACACATAATCGATTTGCTCTGCATTTTTCAAATCGAGAGCTGGCACAGGGTTGAGAGGTAATAAAGGCAGTTTCTGGTTGTTCGACAGGTCAGACTCAACAACGTCAAACTCGCACAAAGGGAATGGGAAGCGTCCTTTCATTTGACGCACATAAACACGTTTTCCAGCCTTTGGAGCAATCAATCCGACATCTAACCTCATTCCTGGACCAATTTTATGCTGAGTGAGCTTATAAGGCGTTTTAACAGGGTTACCATCAATAGCAATAACCCAAGCCTCTGCACCTTCAATAGCGATCGGGTAAGTAATGGTGTTATCGACATTAGCAATTCTTAATCGCGTGGTAGCATTCTGCTTCAGCGTATAAACAGGTTCATGCACACCATTGACGCTACTCCACTCTCCGGGAGTCCCCATACGAGCGCTCAAGCGCGGTACCATAAGGTTCTTCCACTGACCTTGTTTGTCTAAATGCCAATGCTTTAGAACTATTTCCTGTTCTTCATCAAATAGAACAGGCTCAGCCTCTTCAACGACAATTAGCCCAACTAAGCCCATACCAAGTTGCTTAACGCTATTCATGTGAGGGTGATACCAAAACGTGCCTGCATCTGGCGGTGTAAATTCATAAACGAATGTTTCACCCGGCATGATAGGCGGCTGGCTTAAGAAAGGTACACCATCCATTTCAATAGGGATTCGCAAGCCATGCCAGTGGATTGTAGTCGGCTCTGAAAGCTTGTTAGTAAACCGAATTATAACTTTCTCACCTTGGCGACAGCGAATCGTAGGCGCTGGAATCGAACCATTAAATGCGAGTACGTCTGTGTTAAACCCTGGGACCAATTCTGCAGTAGAAGGCTCTGCAGTGATATCGTATATATATTGCCCCTGCTTATTAGTGCTCCTAGATAGAGAACATGCAGGTAGAACGGTAAGCGCGGAGATTGCTAAGGATGATTGAAGAAAGCGTCGACGAGATATATCCATACATAGTTACTCATTAATCCAGATCGGTTGAGTGTAACTAAATATAAATAGTGATTCCCCTTTATTATTAAAATTTCGGGCCACTGATCATTACAGCTAACTGTAGTTTCGTTCGTTCAGTAGATTAAATGCAGCCAAAGTACAGCAGAAAGCCATACTTACGGGATAAGAGTAGAAATAAGCTATAATAATGAGAAGAAACCAGATACAAAAAAGGCTCTGACCTAAGTCAGAGCCTGATATATGGCAGGGGTGGAGAGATTCGAACTCCCAACACGCGGATTTGGAATCCGCTGCTCTGCCAATTGGAGCTACACCCCTATAGAATTTTCATATTCTAGATTTGACAAAACCTCGCATAAGCGAGGTTGTCGATATTAAGTGGCGGAGTGGACGGGACTCGAACCCGCGACCCCCGGCGTGACAGGCCGGTATTCTAACCAACTGAACTACCA